>CAYVVK010000506.1:0-5192 GCA_964454855.1 uncultured Phaeodactylibacter sp.
AGCAGCGCCCTCAATTCTTCATTGGCCTCCTGCAGCCGGTTGCGAAAGCCCTCGATGGGTTGAAGCAGGCCGGATTGGCTATTTACACGCTCTTCTGGTTCGTTGGAAAGCAGGATGGCGCGGTTGCGTACATTGGCCAGGGCCATGCGCAGGTCTTCATTGGTGGCTTCCGCCAGTTCTCTGCCTTTATAGAGGTCGGGCAGCACTTCAGACTCCAGCCACTGCAAACTGCGTTTTCTCAGGTTGAGATCCAGCTGCTCGATCAGGCCGCCCCGCGTGTCTATGGCGATCTGTATCTTTTCCGGCAGGGCTTCCAGCGAGCGTTCGAGGGTGACGGACAATGCTTTGAGGTTGTGGGAAAGCTGCACCTGGCTGGAAAGGGCCTCCAGGCGGGCCGCGGCCTTTCCCGGCTTCAGCTCCTCTTCTCCTTCCTGTTCTGAGAACAGCGCCACTGCCTGTTCTATGGTCGCGCTGGCCTCGGCAAACTCATCCTGGCAGGCGCTGCCCAGCCGGTGGGCCTGGCGGCGGACCTCTTCGAATACCGCCGCGCTATTCTCCATTTTCCGAAACTGCTCGAGCAGTTGCCCGCACTGCTGGGCGAGTTGAGTAAGCTGCTTTTCGTATACCGGCCAGGGGTTGTTCTGCAGGCGCCATTGATTGATCCGCCTCTTGCGGGCAGGGCGCCCTCTTACCCCCTCCTTGCCGGCGTTCTCTACGAAATTCTTCCATTCCCGAGCCGCTTCCAGCAGTTTTTCTTTGGCAGCGGCGCGCAATTCCTGTAGTTTTCCCTCGCTGGCCAGTCCATCTTTCTGAATCAGCACGCCCTTTTGCAGCTCGAAAAGCGTGTCGCGCCAGAGCAACAGAAATGACTTAGCCTCATCTGCCCATTCGTAATTGATCAGGTAGAAGTAGAATACACCCTGCCCGGATTCGGAATCTTCCGACAGGCGTTGCCGGCAATGGCTTCCCACCGCCTTTATGGCATCACTCAGGGCAGGCGCCTCGGCGGCCATGAGCTCCAGCTGAGCTTGTAAGGAAGGAGCTGCCCAGCACTTTTCGATGGCTTCACCGGCCCTGTCGTGCAGAGTGTCCAGCATCTCCCGCCAGGTGCCGTCAGTGAGGTTTGCAGTATTCTCCATACCCGGCTAAAATAAGAAACCTTTGGCGACATTTGGCCCGGCAGGGGTAAAAAGGCTGCTTTTTATAGAATCTCCTATTTTTACGACGGCCTCTTGCTTTACTGCGGCAAAAAAATGGAGGCAGAAAGAGTCGTTACCTCCAACCCCAAAGACTTTACAATACTTGCCAAAGCTTTAAAACTTGAAATGGACATTATAGGGATCTGAGCCCCTTATACCGCTCCCTGCATCTGCCTTTCTCCTTCGCCATCCCGATAACCATCGGGACGGCGGGCACAGACTGCCTACTGCCTAAGCTCCCCAGTATCCTCCAAAAAAAAGCGAATACTACGAACGCCCTCCACCGGGTTCACCCGCATGTATTGTTCTACCGTGATGGTATAGCTTCCCGCCTGATTGAAATACGCCCCCTGTTGAATGGGCACACGCAGGGTACAGTAATCCGAGCCACAGTCGCCCAGCCAGAAGCCGGATTTATCGGCCAGTTCCAGAGAAAGCAATTCCGTCAGCCGTTCGCCGGAAGGGAAGGTGGTATGGATCTGGGTATAGAGGTTTTGGTAGTTGTAATCGGTACTGTGTTCTACTTCCAGGTAGAGGTTGTAGATTGCGAGGGTATCCAGTATGGCAAAGGTATAGGTGAGCGTATCTTCATATGCCCAGGCTTGTCCTTCCAATTCGTAGGTGCGGTCGTAGGCATACTCAGAGCCACAGGAGGTGAAGAAGAAAGGGAAAAAGAGTAGAAGGATGCGGTATCTCATAGGAAAGGATGGTATTGCTTAGGGTTGCAGCTCACAGGAAGGCTTGTGTGGGGCCAGCCCGGGAAGAAAATACCGCCGGGAGCAGTATTTTCATCCGGCATTCTATTTGAAATAATCTTTCATTTTTTCAAAAAATGTCTTTTCCGATTTACCAGGCTGTGGAGTAAAATTAGGCATGTCGCGCAGTTTTTCCAGCAGTTCCCGCTCCTCATCATTCACCTTCTTGGGTGTCCAGACATTGACGTGGATCAGCTCGTCGCCGGTGCCATAGGCCTGTACCGAAGGCAGCCCTTTTCCTTTGAGCCGGAATATCTTGCCCGACTGTGTGCCGGGGGGTACTTTTATTTTCACCCGCCCGTCTATGGTGGGCACTTCCACGGAGGTACCCAGGGCGGCGTCGGCAAAATTGAGGTACAGCTCGTGGATGAGGTTCATGCCGTCGCGCTGCAGGAATTCGTGGGGTTTTTCTTCGATATTGATGAGCAGGTCACCTGCCGGGCCACCCTGTTGGCCGGCATTTCCTTTACCGCGCAGGGAAAGCTGCATACCCTCTTCCACGCCGGCGGGAATGTCTATCTCCAGGGTTTCTTCGCCATAGATGCGGCCGTCGCCTTTACATTTGGAACAGTTGGCTGTCACCTGCTGGCCCGAGCCATTACAGGTAGGGCAGGTCACGGTGGTTTGCATCTGCCCCAGGAAAGTGTTCTTCACCTGGCGTACATAGCCCGCTCCCCGGCAGGTGGTGCAGGTCTGCACCGAACTGCTGTCTTTAGCGCCGCTGCCATTACATTGGCCACAGGTGACGTGCTTTTTAACTTTGATCTTTTTATTGACTCCGTTGGCTATCTCTTCCAGCGTGAGGCTCACCTTAATGCGCAGGTTGCTTCCCCGCTGGCCCCGGGCTCGGGTACGGGTGCGGCCACCGCCAAAGAAACTATCGAAGGGGCTTCCACCCTCGCCGAAGATATCGCCAAACTGCTGGAAGATATCCTCCATGGTCATACCACCGCCGCCGAAACCGCCGCCGGCATTTCCGCTCACTCCGGCATGGCCAAAGCGGTCATAGCGCGCTTTCTTCTGAGGGTCGCTCAGCACTTCGTAGGCTTCCGCTGCTTCCTTGAACTTCTCCTCCGCCGTTTTATCATCAGGATTCTTATCGGGATGGTATTTAATGGCCATCTTCCGATACGCCTTTTTGATGGTAGCGGCGTCGGAATCCTTACCTACTCCCAATATGTCGTAATAGTCTCTTTTTGCCATGGTCAAATTTACCTTTAATCTACTTACCCACCACTACTTTAGCATGGCGGATGATCTTTCCGTTGAGCAGGTAGCCTTTTTCAATGGTATCCAGGATTCGCCCTTTCAATTCTTCGGAGGGGGAGGGGATCTCCGTAATGGCCTCGTGCAGTTCGGGGTCAAAAATCTCGCCATCGGTATCCATCGGCTCCAGGCCGCGTTGTTTCAGCGTAGCGTACAGTTTCTGGTACACCAGCTTTACGCCTTCGCTGAAAGACTCGGCACTCCCCTCGCTTTCTGCGTTCTTCTTGGCCCGGTCAAAGTCATCCAGAACGGGCAGGAGGGCCAGCATAGTGTCCTGCGCGGCATTTTTCATCATTTCCATTTTCTCGCGGATGGTTCTTTTTTTGTAATTGTCGAACTCCGCGAAAAGACGCAGGTATTTGTCTTTGAGCTCATCATACTGATCCTTGAGCTGTGCGTATTCTCCATCAGGTGAAGGGGGGTCGCCGGGCGCTTCCTTATGTGGTTGTGGTTTCTCTTGTTGTTCTTCGCCCGTCAGCACCTGATCCGTATCTTCTAGCTGTTCCTGGTTTTTCTTTTCTTTATCACTCATTATACCTTATTTTTTTTCTTCAAATAGCGTGTCAACCTGAATATCGAAATGTCAGGAGGCCGAAAGTAATAAAATCTGTAGCCTCTATTTGCGATTTTGGGGAAATAATGCCCGTACGGCGTTCCAGGCCGGCTGCATCGCTTTCCCTACAATTTCTTTGCCACCTTACAGGCAGCGTCAAAATGTCAGGAAAATCAGGTATAAAGCTGCCATTAATACAAATGCGCGAGCGGCTATTTTGTTGTCCGCTCTCATTCCATGGCGCCAGAAGTAAGGGAGGGGCAGCTTTGGTTTTGATACCGGCAGTCCCGGAAAAGGATCAATATAGAGATAAGTGGGCGGACAGATTTAGTTTACTTATACTGCTTCGGCAGTAGAGTCTGAAGCGCTTTATTCTGGGCGTTCCGGGAAGAACGTTACAATGTTAAATTGTTGAGCGCCGCGAAACCCGCCTGGGTCACATTGTTCTACTTACAGGGCGCGGCAAAAGCGCCTTTACCCACCTGGCACATATCCTTCCTATTCATCTCTCAGTGCCTCAACGGGATTGGCGCGGGCGGCCTTCAGGCTGGTATAGGCCACCGTAACCAAAGCGATCAGCAGCGCTGCCAAACCGGCCAGGGCAAACATCCACCATTGCAGCTCGATGCGGTAGGCGAAGCCCTGCAACCACTGCCGGGCAGCGTACCACCCCAGCGGTATGGCGATGAGTATGCTAAGGGCAACCAGCCGGAGGAAATCTCCCGACATCAGGGCGACAAGCTGTCGCACACTGGCCCCCAGTATTTTTCGGACGCCCAGTTCCTTGCGGCGCTGCTCGGCAGTAAAGGCCACCAAGGCGAACAGGCCCAGGCAGGCCACGAAAATGGCCAGGCCGGCGAACAGGAGAATGAGCCTGGCCAACCGCCTTTCGGTATCGTAAAGCGAAGCCAGGTGGGTATCGAGAAAGGTATAATCAAAGGCAGAGCCGGGAACCGTTTTAACAAAGGCCGCTTCCAGTTCTTCCATGGTGTCCATCAGCCGATCGCTCTTCAGCTTGACCAGCAGGTATTGCAGCCACTCGGAGCGGCGATTGTGAAAAGCATAATAGCCTATAGGTTGATGCAGGGAGCCAAAATGGAAGTCTTCCACCACCCCCACAATTTGGGAATCGGAAAGATCGGCCTCTACCGGCCGGCCGATGGCCTCCTCAGGGGTATATCCCAGGTATTCTGCGGCCGAACGGTTGAGCACCACCTGAGTGATGGAGTCCCCTTCCTGCCATTCCCGCATTGGCCTGCCGGCGAGCAGGGAGAGGCCCAGCACCTCGAAAATACCGGGATGGGCCCGGCAGGAACGGAGCTCCGCCCCTTCCTGCCATGAACCGGCATCCGGACGGCGCAGGGAGCGGCCGCTGGCCGAGCTGCCGGCGGCCATGGCCGGCCGCCTGATCGCCTATGT
>CAYVVK010000507.1:0-1026 GCA_964454855.1 uncultured Phaeodactylibacter sp.
CATAGCCCGTCGTTGCTCCCCGTTTGAAATTTACCGAGACTTCACAGCGGTAATGTCTGTAATAGGGATGCTCTTCTACTAATGTTCTACTGGTAATTTTCGTTTCGTCATAATGCCAGTCGCCCCCTAAGCTACCGATGCGAACTTCCACATCATTGATGATTTCGTTATTTTGAGTGGACGGCGTATTAGGCTGGTCTGGAAATCTTCCTACGAAAATATCCATCGTCAGGGTCGTGGGCGTGCCTGCGGCCGCCTTAAAACGATTCTGTACGGGTGTGTTTATTGCGGTATTAACCAGGTTGGTACTATCATTCCAGGCTACGAATCCTGGCTGAGGTTGCCCACCCGTGACGATGTAGTGATTGTACATGAGGGGGTTATTATCATTACACACCGTGCCTGCGCTGTTCGTTACCCTCACCGGGGACGGATTACCCAAGACGCTGTGATTATAGAAAGCATAACTACTCGTAGCCACTTGATTCTGGGCATAAGCCTCGGGCGTATTGAAAAGCAGGCCGAGTATCATTAGCGATATCGTAAGGAAGTGGGTAGTTCTTAACTTCATGTGGGTCAATTCTTGAAATAAAGTGAAATAAAAGGCAAGGCTCGCGGCCAGCCGGTGGAAAAGAGAAGTGTTTTTCATGAAAAATGAAATTTAGTGTTGAAAGGATTGGTTGTTTGAGTAAACGTAGGTTTGGTAAGCCTACTCCACCCGCACCATTCGGCGGTATATTTCCACAGCTTTGATTTTATCGTACATCGGCCCGAATTTTTCGCTGGCGGCCACAAAAGCCGGAGATTCGTGGATCTTCGTATAAGCCTCCGGGGTGGGCCATACTCCTTCGAAGTAGTAGCGGTAGTCTTTAGTCTCAGCGTTTTCCGTTTTATAGAAATGATAGCCGGCGCCGGGGTACCCCAAGTTCGCGATGACGCCGTTCATCTCCGTCAGCGCCGCCGACCATTCCGCCTCGGTCACGCCAGCCGGCAGATCGAACAGATGGATACTTTTACTGGCTGCCG
>CAYVVK010000507.1:1036-4027 GCA_964454855.1 uncultured Phaeodactylibacter sp.
TGGTCGTCGTTGTAGATCTCCCGGGCGCACAGGTATTTATCGCCTTGTTTTTTCCAGACGACCATGTACTTGCCGGTGCCTGTCACCTTGCCGGCGGCATCCTTGTAGGTGGATTTGCCGGTTTCCGTTACGGTGTTCCCGTCCCCATAAACATCCAAAACTTCGAAGGAATAAGTCCTACCGGCGGGCATGGCGGCAAAGTCCTGTTCCTGAGCCTGGCGGATGGCAGCCTTGCCGGACAGGCTGGGAGCACCATCGGGCATGGCCACCGCATCCTCGGTGTACATGGCCATGAGGGCGTCGATGTCCCTGCTGTTCAGGGCGGCGGCCCAGTCATTTTCAAGGGCCTGAATTTCGGCTTTAATTTGAGCCATATCGGGCTTCGTTTCGGAGCTTTGCTGACAGGCGGTGAAGGCCAGCAGGCAGGCTGCCAAAAGGATAAAAAGAAGTTTGGGTTTCATGATGGAATGTATTTTGAGTTGTTAGAAAACCATTATTAGTTGACGGCTGATGCAAAGATGCAGGGGGCTGGCAGGAAAAGGCTTGCACTTTTTTTATAAAGGCATGCACATATCTTTCAAGAAAGGGGAAAAAGCTTAGACTTATCCTACAACAGCCTGTAGGATAAGTGCCAAATGACTGGTTATCAGCTACTTCACAAAATCACTTGGCGGCTTGCCGAATTCCTTGTGGAATACCCGGGAAAAGTAACTTGGGTCGGTAAACCCGGTCTCATAGGCGATCTCAGAGACGTTCAATTCGCCTTTTTGAAGGAGTTCAAGCCCTTTTTGGAGGCGGTGGGAGCGGATGAACTGGGAGGGTGTTTTGCCCGTCAGGGCTTTTAACTTTCGATACAGCTGCATTTGGCTCATGTGGGCGGCAGCCGCAAGCTGAGCGACACCGAATTCGGACTCGCTCAGCTTAGCCTGGATGTGCTCCCGGAGTTTTTGCAGGAAAAGGCCATCTACGGAAGATTCCGCAGTTGGAGAAGCCTCAGCGCCACTGGCGTAGCGTTGTTGCAACTGGCGGCGGGCCTCCACCAGTTTTTCTAAGCGGATGATCAGTTCTTCCTTGTCAAAGGGTTTGGTGAGGTAAGCATCCGCCCCGTATTTCAGGCCATGCACTTTGTCGGCCTGTGTGGCCTTTGCCGTCAGTAAAATGATGGGGATGTGGCTGGTTCGTTTGTCTTGTTTCAGGGTTTCACAAACCTCATAGCCACTTTTTTCGGGCATCATCACATCGCTGATGATGATATCGGGGATGAGTTCCAAAGCTTTTTCAATTCCCAGGGCCCCATTTCCGGCCGTATGGATCCGGTACTTATCCTTTACAATGGTTTTTATGTAGGTGACGATGTCCGGGTTGTCTTCTATGATCAATAGTTCCGGTAAAGCAGAGAAGCCTGGCCCTTCCTCTTCGTCCGGTGTTTCAGCCAGGGGGGCATCCGTATGGATCAGTTCTGAATTGTACGGCGCGAGCTGTTCCATTCTACGAACCTCCTCTTCTTCCGCCGCCTTAGCCATGGGCTCCACCTTTGCTTCGATCGGCAGGTAGAGGATAAATTCCGTTCCCTCTCCAACCCGGCTCTCTACCTCTATGCGCCCATTCATCAATTCCACCAGCTCTTTGGCCAGTGCGAGGCCGATTCCAGCCCCAGCCCCCTCCCAGCCTCCCTGAAGCCCCCCTTGATCCCCCCAAAGGGGGGAAGAAGGCTCAGGTTGAGCTGCATTATGGGGCACTGCGGCCTGCGGGCCTTCTTCAGCTTCTCCCCTCCTTTGGAGGGGCCGGGGGAGGCTATAAAACCGGTCAAAAATACGGCCGATGTTCTCCGGCGGAATGCCGATGCCGTTATCCTTGACCTTCAATTTTAAAAAGGGGGCCCCCTCCTGTTCCACTCTGCTGGCATGAAAAATAATTCTCCCGTGCTCCCCGGTGAATTTCAGCGCATTGGACAAGAGGTTATAAACGATATGCTGTATTTTTTCCTCGTCGTAATCCATCATCACTTCCTTCTCTTCGGAATGAAAAAGCAGGCGGATATTTTTCTGCGTAGCTGCCGAATAAAAGGATTCGGTGAGGTATTGCAGATAAACGATGATGTCCTGGTGTACCTTATTCAGGGCCAGGGCGCCCGATTCCAGTTTGGACAGGCTCAGCAATTGGTTGATGAGCCGTAAAAGGTTCTGGCTGTTGCGCCGGATCAGTTTTTTTTCCTGTTCATGGCCCTGGATGTTTTCGCTCATGCCCATGATCACCGTCAGTGGCGTGCGGAATTCATGGGTGATGTTGGTGTAAAAACGCGCTTTGAATTCATTCAATTCTTTCAGCCGGCCAGCTTCCAGTTCCTTCTTTTCCTGGATCAGCCGGCTCTCTTTGAGTTTGAAATCGGCTTCCTGCTGGGCTTGCTTCTGTTGCCTTTGGCGATAGGCCAAACCCAGGGAGAAAATGATGACCTCGACGATAGTTCCCGCTTTCAGGTAAAAAAGCGAAAAAGGAGGCATCCACACCCGGGAAATGACGGTCAGGACGGCGCCCAGAGAGATGGCTGCAATACCGGCAATGATGAAATAGCCTTTTTTATCTCCTGTTTTGTACAACGGATAGAGCAAGGCACAACAAATGAGGATCACTAAAATGATGTAGGGCACCGTGATCCAGTCTTCCACTGCGTAGCTGAAATTGGTGAGCAGCAACACTACTATATCGAGCGCGATCAGGGGGAAACCCAGGTAAATAACGGCCTTAAAAACAGCGTCCCACCGGGGCAGCAGCTGCTCCAGGTCCAGAAAACTGCGAATGAACGCCAGGTAACACATCATGGCCAGATAAAGCGACAGTTTCGTGAACCCCTGGTAGGCCGGATGATGGGAAAACAAGCCGAACCAGTCCACCAGGTCTTCCGACGAATAGGCGGCATAAACCACCACCATGATCAAATAGCCGGAATAGAAAATGAAACTGCGGTCCCGGCCAAAAAAATAGACGATCAGG
>CAYVVK010000507.1:4037-5192 GCA_964454855.1 uncultured Phaeodactylibacter sp.
ATCACCATGAACACGATCAGGTTGTACAGGAACATCATCAGCAGAAACCCCATGAAGATCGCATTGCCTGCTTTGATTTTCAGCAAGCCGTTATAAAAAGTTTCGATGTGTTGTAAACGGGTGTAAAAAGACGGATAGATGGCCGTTCGTTCGCTTTTGCCCCGAAAATAGACCGTCACAACCTCATGCGGAAGCAGTATCAATTTGACCAGGTTACCCCTTGCGGTGGGGGCAAATTTTTTCAGTTGATCCGGGGTGAACGTACCATTCGGTTCCTGCCTCCAGCTGCCGTCTGCCCCTTCTAAAAAGACATCAAGGGCCGTCCAGGTATTGGAAAAGGAAAGCACCCACTCGGTGTATTGATCCGCCTCATCCAGGCGGTTTTCAAGCTGTATCCTGCCCCAGTAATCCTGATAATTCTCGATAGGGGAATTATATTCGGGATAGGGTTGAAATTTTCCCTGTAAGGAGGGCTGAAGAATATCCGCAAGGGTATATCCTGGGCTGGTATCCTTCAGGACCTGAACATATTGCTGAAGCCGGTAATCGGTTTGCTCGTTTTCCAGTATGCAAATGCGGGGGGACGGCTCAGCCGCCGGGAGCGATGTGCGCTCAGGCCTACAGCCGGCTGCCAGCAGTAGACATAAAAACATCACATAGTATGTGCTTTTGCTTTGGTGCATGTTTTTCACAGGGATCTTCCCCCTGGCCCAAAGATAGAGAAAATGCGATGCAGCGGGCTATTTTGAGCGGGCTATAGTTTAGGGGAGGCGGCGCTGCCCCGGAAAAGGGCGCCTCCTGGCTCAGTATCAAAAAGACGGCAGCGGGGTAATGATGATATGGGACAAAACAATATCCGTTGAAGAAGCTTTGAAGATCAAGCAGTGATTATGGAGTGAATAAAGGACGTCCATTCGGCTTTCTCCAAATTGGGAGTAATTTGGCTCCGCCTGATCACACTTAAAACTCCTCTGAGGTGAAGAAACTATCTTTTTGCCTATTCTTAAGTATGGCCTGGGAAGAGCCCCCCGGAAAGGCAGAAGGCCTACCGGGAAGAGAAGGTGATGACAGCCCCCTACATCTTTGAAAGCTATCTGGCCCTAAGCGACGCGCGATCAATAACTGTCGGCTTTCTAGGAGTGCTTTTTCCTTTAT
>CAYVVK010000508.1:0-5188 GCA_964454855.1 uncultured Phaeodactylibacter sp.
CATAAGCAGGGCGCTCAGGCGGTCGAGTATCGATAAATAGGCCTCTTTGAGTTGAGCACGGGTAGATTCCACCCATTCGATATTTCGGGAAATATTCTCCAGAAAATCGCCCTGGTAGAGGCTGCCGGCACGCCGGTAGGCATCCAGTGCTTCTTCACACCGATCCGCTTTCTCCAGCGACTTGCCGCGCTCCCACAGTTTGAGAAACTCATGAACGTCGCTTTGAAAGGCGTTCGGCCACTGCAAATAATAGGCATTTTCCCGGAAGGCAATCTCAAGAGGTGCGCCCATCTGCTCCCGCAGATAGCGCCGCACGCCGCTAACGGCCACGTTCAGGCAATTGCGGGCCGCCTCTTCGCTGCTGTTGGGCCAAAAACCCTCCAGGATCTTGCGGCGCAGCATTTTTGCAGTTTGATGATAAAGCAGGTAAGCGAGCATGGCGCGGTTGACCTCGCTTTTCATACCCGGCAGAGGTTTTCCGGCTAACTTCACTTCAAAACTGCCCAGGAAGCGGGCCTCCAGGCGAAGAAGCCGGGTAGCAGGAGGGCTCTCCTCCGCCGGAGACGGCTGCTGGCCCTGAGCTCTGGTATCAACCGGTAGTACCAGGCCCGCCCATTTGAAGAAGGCTCCGCGCAGGCGCGCCACCAGGCCGGAATGGCCGCTGCTCCAGCGCTGCAGGTAGGCCAGCATAGGCTGAAAATCCTGAGGCCAGGAGAAATGGGCATCGACGAAGCCGGAAACGGGCGCCGCCACCTCCTTCATGCTTTTGGTAGTACACAACAGGACCGGAGAATTTGGTTTTATCTGCTTCAATTGGTTCAGCTGGTTCAGAACTTCCCGGTCCGAGTCGCCATTCTGGTTAAAAACCACGGCAACAGGGTCGAACCAGGCCATTTCCTTCTCTACCTTGTGAAACAGCACTACCTGGTAATGGGCAGACAGTGACTGTCGGACTGCCTGGATACTTTTTCCTTTTTTGCCAATTAAGAGCACAATTTTGGGGGTTAGCATATAGGCTCATTTTCATTCGGCATAATGCGGAACTCCGCACGCAGGCGAACCGCCTGCACTTCTATCTTGGGATATCTGTTTTCGTGTTTCTCTGGTTAATACGGCCAGAGCGCCGGCCGTTACCATATGGGGAAATATTCCCGTAGGCTCAACTGGACAAACGGGGAATCCATACTGCTGAAACCGGGGAATGAAGAGGCCCTCCACCGCGCCATGCATCATCCCCCCGTCGAGCTGGCTCAACAGATCTCCGATAGCTAAGGGATTGCGCGATCCCTAAGCATTCATTTCCTTTTCTAGTGCTTTGGGAGTTAATTAATTGACAGGTAGTTGGTGTTATAATAGATTGATAACCCGTTGATTATTTTGACTGCCGACTGTCAACTATTTACTGCCGACTGCACTAGCAGCCTGTACTGAGCCATTCTTCTTCGCGTTCAGCGGGCTGTTGCTCAGCCGGTTCGGAAAAAAGGTGGAACAATTTGCCGGACAACGAATAGTCTGCGGTGCCGCCTTCTCCTCCCTTTCTTTCCAGGTGGACCATGGCCTGCAGGCGATACATGCCGGCAGCTAGGCCGGTGGCATAGGTGCTCAGGCGGATCGGGCTGCCCTGCCCGCGCTTCCGGCCAATGAGCGCCTGGCGATTGTCTCCCAGAGATTTGGCATACACGAAAGCGTCGTAGGTGCTGCCCTCCGGAGCGTCGATGTCGAGTTGCACCTCGATGGCCTGCGCATTGGAAAAGGCCGGTTTTCCTGAAGGCTGCCCACTTTCTAAAAAAAGGATCTCGCCTCCTCCCAATTCTGCGGGAGCCAGGCTGCTGCCTCTGTCTTCCAGATGGCGGGCAATGAAGGAACGCACGAAGTTCATGTCCAGCCCTTCAAAAGGAGCGCTTTCCTGCGTCAGGGAATACTCGATACGGCCCCGCACGGGGCTGTCTTTTCCTCCTTTGTAAAAATCGAGCCGGAAGCTGCGCCGGGGCGGGCTTTCTTCTTCCCTCTCCTGCTGTGGCTGGGATATGGCCTGCTTTTTCCCGGCAGCGGCAGGTGGGGCCTTTTCCTGTTCCGCCGGGGAAGAAAGGCGGTTCAGGGCCGCTTCGGCTGCCGGCTGGCCTTCAAAATTAGGGCTGATGCCGATCTGTTTGCCGCTTTCGCTTTTGAATTCAATGAAGAACCCCTGCTCATCTTCTTTGATCTCACCGAGGAATTTCCCCTGCTCGAAGCGTTGCAGGGCATTCTGGCAGTTGTGTTCGGTACGGTAAGGCTTACTCAGCAAAAGCACACGGCCTTCCTCATTTATGAAGAAAGCATGATATTTCTCGCTTTCCGGCTCCTGATAAATATAAAAACCGGAGGAGGAACCGGCGAAGGCATCCTCTATGTCCCGGATGATGGTTTTCTGTAACATATTATTTGTTTTTTTTGGAGTTTACGAATGGAAAAGGGGCTGCCACTGGCAGCCCCTTTCCTTACGCTTCTGTTGAGGTATTTCGGTTTTGTGGTTTTCCGATATTGCAGCCAGGTACTTCCGCCAGGTTTAAGGCGTTAAGCCACCCGCAGCACCATCACACCAAAATACCGCATACCCGAACAGTTACCGCATATGATTGCCGATAGGCCAGACAAGCGGTAAGTGATTAGTCTTCGTATACCTGAAGTACGCCGACTTCCTCAAAAGCAGCGATCGGCGTCGGGCCGAGCGGGCCGTGCATCAGCAGGGTAGCCACTACCTTGAAGGCGCCCTGTGGCAGGGAGTAGGCCGGAAGAGTCACTACAGCACTGTAGCTGGCACTGGCGCCACGTTTGAAGGAAATGTTTACCGGAGCAGGGTTGCCTACTTCACCGGCGCCCATCATTTCAAGATAAACGCGGGCTTCGTAGCGGCAGCTGGAAGACAGCAGCTTGCCCAGCCATCCGTTCTGCTTCCATACGAAATGGACGTATACGTTCTGGTCGCGCTGTACGATGTTGACGGGAGGCGCCTCTTTCAGGTCTGCTGTGGACGGGCTTTCGTGCAGGTGCACGTCACCGCTGATGTCGAACAAACTCTTGGGGATCACATTTTCTACTGTTAACATGAGTTTTGGTTTTTTCAGGGTATCCTCAGCGGGCGGGTTCTTGAAGGGAGCTACCCAAATCGGATACCGGGGTTTGATTGAATTGTTTTTAAAAATTGTCTTTGTCAAGAACCTGAGGCAAAGGAAAGGCTCTGAAATTAATGCGCCCCTAATTGCGGCTAAAGCACCCATTAATCAGGCTAAAAATCCACTTAATTCTCACTTAATGCATTAATAAACCACTTTTTCTGGCCATTCAGCCCCTTTCGATGGCGTATAAGATCCGCGAAGGCTTGCGGATGAGCCGGTTGGCCAGGCGGTCGGCCAGGCGCCAAAGCGAAAAAGGCAGGTACTTCAAAAAGACGTGCGTGCGCAATTTTATCAGCGCTTTATTGCCAAAAGTGTAGATCCGGAGGGCGCCGGCCTGCTCTTTCGGCGTCAGGGCCAGCATTTTTTTCATGGTGAAGGAATGGATGTGGGCGTGCTGCGGGGTAGGCCGGTTGCAGTGGATGCAGAGCGAGTACTGTATTTTCTCATTGTAGGGCGTGGTAATGACCAGCTGGCCCCCGGGGCGCAGCACCCGCAGCAGGCTGCCGATGAACGGCCCGGGTTCAGGAACGTGCTCGATGATCTCAGAGGCAATGATGCAGTCGAAGGCGCCTTCCCGGAAAGGCAGGCGGTAAGCGTCCGCCACCAGCCCATAGTGGTTGTCGTAGGGGTATTTTTCCACCGCCCGTTTGGGGTTGACGGTGGAGATGTCCATGGAAAAGACCTCTACCCCACGCGGGCAGAAGTGCCGGGCCACCCAGGCCTTACCGCAGCCCACATCCAGAATGGTACGGGCTTCCTTCGGCACTTCGGAGATGATGGTTTCATGCAGGCGGCGCATCTCATGTAGCGCGGCCCCGTCTTCGAAATCCTCGAAATAGTCAAACAGCTCGGCATCGGCCTGATAGTGGTCGGCGTAAAAGAAGCGGGAGCCGAAGCGCTCGTGCTGTTCGGCCGGCCGGTTTGTCTCGCGGGCCTGCTGCGGCAACAATACCGGCACGCCATCTTCCACCGGATAGGCCAGGCTATTGCCCGCCACCCGGAGCTGGCCGCCATCCCACTCCAGGGGCTTCCCATTGTCGGGGCTGATGAGGATGTCCAGTAAGGAAGAAGATATGGAATCCATAAATGCACTATTCTGAATTTATAGCCTGCAAAATAGGAAATAAAGACGATTGCAGAAAAGCAACCAGCGCTACGAGCCGTCGCTTTTTCATGAAAAAAGCCTTACTTTTGTTTAAACCTTTTTCCATGGCAGATACCGCAATTCAGGGAAGACCACAAGGAAAGCCGGGAGGCGCCAGGCGCATCTCATGGGAAACCTTCCGCACGAAATACCTCTCTCGTGAAGACAATTTCAAGTATGAATGGGTAGGCGGTACCGTTGAAAAGACCCCCCGCACTATGGATAAAAGCCAGTTCTATATTCAGGACAATCTGATCGAGTTCCTTTACCAACTCAAATCCGGCCATTCCATAGACGGGCAACTGATCGCTGGAGGCGATACTTTCTTTGGAGAAAACCACCGCCGGCCCGATATAGCCTATTACACCAAAGCACAGATCCAGGAGGCCGCCGAAGGGGAGAATGTAGTACCCTCCTTTGTCATCGAAGTGATCTCTTCAAAAGACCAGATGACACTCGTACACAAAAAAATGCACGACTACCGGGACGCCAATGTAACTGTCATCTGGCATATCTTCCCGCAGTTGGAAGAAGTTCACGTCTACCACGGCCTCAAAATGGAGATCCGCCTGGGAGAGGATCTTTGCACCGCCGAACCCGCCATTCCCGGATTTAACATTTCCGTCAAAGATATTCTGAAAAAATCTTAACCCACCTCCTATATTTGCGCTCGTGAAAAAGCGCATCATCATCGTGGGCGGAGGCGCCGCCGGTTTCTTCGCCGCCATCCGCTCGGCAGAACTCAATCCCGACGCCCGGGTGGTGATCCTGGAAGCCGGCCGGGAGGTGCTTAGCAAGGTCCGGATTTCCGGCGGCGGGCGCTGCAACGTCACCCACGCCTGCTTCGATCCCAAAGCCCTCTCCAAACACTATCCGCGCGGTGAGCGCG
>CAYVVK010000509.1:0-5177 GCA_964454855.1 uncultured Phaeodactylibacter sp.
TGGAACTCAAGAAAGCGGTGCGTCATGATGGCTTCGCCGGCAGTAGCCGTCAGCATCTGGCTGCGCAGGCCGATGATGCCCCGGGAGGGGATCTCAAAACGCATCTGTACGCGCTCTCCTTTGGGTTCCATGGCCAGCATGACGCCTTTTCGGCGGGTGACCATATCGATGGCGGTGCCAGACATGTCCTGCGGCAGGTCGATGGTCAGTTCTTCCACCGGTTCGTGTACTTCCCCATCGATACGCTTAGTGATCACCTGCGGCTGGCCAATCTGCATTTCATACCCTTCCCGGCGCATGGTCTCGATCAGCACCGAAAGATGCAATACTCCGCGGCCATACACCCGGAAGGTATCGGCAGAGCCCGTTTCTTCCACCTGCAGGGCCAGGTTGCGTTCCAACTCTTTATACAGGCGGTCCTTGATGTGGCGGGAAGTGACGTATTTGCCTTCTTTGCCAAAGAAAGGAGAATCGTTGATGGTAAACACCATGCTCATTGTGGGCTCGTCAATGGCGATGGTCGGCAGGGCCTCAGGGTTTTCTGCATCGGCAATGGTATCGCCGATCTCAAAACCGTCGACGCCAAAAATGGCGCAGATTTCGCCGGCTTCCACTTCTTCGGTTTCCAACCTTTGGAAGCCATCGAAAACGTAGAGGCCGCGAATGCGGTTCTTCTGTATCTTCCCATCTTTCTTCACCAGAGATACCGTCTGCCCGTTGCGCAATTTTCCGCGTTGCAGGCGGCCAATGGCGATCCGGCCTATGTAGGAGGAATAGTCAAGCGAAGTGACCAGCAGTTGGGGCGAGCCCTCTTCCACTTTCGGTTCGGGGATGTATTCCAGAATAGCATCCAGCAGGGGGACAATATTTTCCGTAGGTTTCCGCCAGTCGGTATTCATCCAGCCATTCTTGGCGGAGCCGAAGATGGTCGGAAAATCCAACTGGTCTTCGGAAGCGTCGAGGGTGAACATCAGGTCAAACATGGCTTCCTGCACTTCATCAGGGGTGCAATTCAGCTTATCCACCTTATTGACCACTACGATGGGCTTGAGGCCCAGCTCGAGGGCCTTCTGGGTCACGAAGCGCGTCTGCGGCATAGGGCCTTCAAAAGCGTCTACCAGCAGCAGCACGCCGTCGGCCATATTGAGCACGCGCTCCACCTCGCCACCAAAATCACTGTGCCCGGGGGTATCTATGATGTTGATCTTCACCCCCTTGTACTGAATGGATACATTCTTGGCCAGGATGGTGATGCCCCGCTCGCGTTCCAGCTCGTTGCTGTCCATGATGAGCTCGCCTGGCTTTTCGTGATCGGCGAAGAGCTTTCCCGCCAGGATCATATTATCCACCAGTGTCGTCTTACCATGGTCGACGTGGGCAATTATTGCTATATTTCTTAATTCCATATTGGATTCTGCTTATTCTGCTTTATTGTAATCTGCTCAGGAAACATCATATCCGGCCGCAGAGTTTCAAAAGAAGGCGCAAAGGTAGGGGAAATTGTTGAAGTGTGCTGGTTTTTTTTCTTCCGCGAGCCCTTACGGGCGATGCGGCTTGCACCGAGCCTCCGACTCGAGTATAAATGGCTCGGCTTACACAAGTCTGGAGACTTCAGGAACACGCATCGAGACGGAGTCTCTCGCGAACGGCGCATTTTATTATTTCGTATCTAATTGTTCTACTTGCCGTTCACGAACGTCTCTACCTGGCTACGCCGATAGACAGGTCCGACGTGATGCGGCTTGCAACGAGTCTCCGACTCGAGTATATCAGGCTTGGCATGTACAAGTCTGCATGCCTTCGCCACGGCAGCCGGAGAGAGGCTTGGGGATTACGCATCGCCCGTAAGGGCTCGCGAACGAGGCCGTAACTGAAAGCGTGGGCGGAGTATCTTGCGAACGATGGTTTTTTCATAAAATCATCCCAGCCAGACATACCCCTCCGTCACTCCCAGGTCGATTATCCGGACAGGCAGTATGCCTTCTTCCCTTTCATAATAGGCCGCACTGGAATAGACGTAATGAGCCGGTTCCACTACCAATCCAGCTTCCACTGCATTATAATGTATGTAACCCAGCTTCTGATAAATAAATTTTGGGCTGACCAATTCCACCGGATGGTTGTCTGATTGCCAGAGCTGATGTGCCTGGTTTCGCCGATTCTGTCTGGCAAACCACTGCAATTGATGAAGCAGCCAGTCTTTTCTGCTCTCCCTGCCGGAATGTTGTATTTGATCGATGATCTGCCGGGCAGTAAATTTCTTAAAATCCGCCATGATATTTCCCAGATTTTGCCCTTCCTCTGCCTGTGCAATAAGGTGCAGGTGGTTGCTCATAATGACGTAGGCATAAAGCAGAAGCCCTTTATTTTCCTGACAAAAGCGAAGACTCTCGATCAGGATGTCTTTATAAGCTTTGCGCGTAAAGACATCGATCCAACCAACAGTAGTGAGGGTCAGGAAGTATAGGCCTTCCGGGTCGGAAATTTTGTAACGGTTGCTCATTGCGTGATAGGGTTTTGAGGTGAAAAATCATTTTGATTCCGTCCGCGTGCCCTTTCGGGCGATAATTTTTCATCGTGTTTCGCGATCCCGTAAGGGCGATGCGGCTTGTCCCGAGCCTCCGACTCAAGTATAAATGGCTCGGCTTACACAAGTCTGGAGACTTCACAAACACGCATCGAGACGGAGTCTCTCGCGAACGGCGCATTTTATTATTTCGTATCTAATTGTTCTACTTGCCGTTCACGAACGTCTCTACCTGGCTACGCCGATAGACAGGTCCGACGTGATGCGGCTTGCAACGAGTCTCCGACTCGAGTATATCAGGCTTGGCATGCACAAGTCTGCATGCCTTCGCCAGGGCACGGCAGCCGGAGAGAGGCTTGGGGATTACGCATCGCCTGTAAGGGCTCGCGAAAGAAAACGATTTAAGGGGAGAGCTGAATAGGTTGGTGAGCTGATGACAGGACTAAATATAGCATTTCCCGTAAAATAAGGCAAGCTAAAAAAACCAACGGCCCCTTCCAAGGAAAGGAGCCGCTGCGATGGCTTTGGATATGTGCCGGGGGAATTTTTTCTTTAGCGAAGTTGAAAACCCTGGACGGATTGGCTTTGCGTTATCGGATTAGATACCAGGTCGACGTCCAGGGTGCAGTTTTCGAACCTGATGGCATATCTTTTCTTTACGAGGGCCGGGTTGAGGCGTACGTTGCCAACTACCGTCGAGCCCAGAAAGGCGCCCACTTCTTTAAAGCCGAGCATGAGGTCTTTAACGGCGCCGATCACATTGTTGGGATTGGAGTTCATCAAACCAACTGTAAGCGCCAATTTGATTTTCCGGATGTTCATTTTGGATGTTGTTTATGGGTTGTCAACTTATTCATCATTAAAACTCAAAACCGGGCCTGCATGTTGCCGGCCCGGCATTAAAGTAGTGTTAAAAGGATTTACAATTGTCGTGGGCTGACAATCAAGGCATAAGCGCCTCATTATTATGAAGTTGGGCCCAAGTAAAAAGGAGAAGCCCGGGCGATATGGCCCCAGCCTCTCCTCTAATGTTAAAACTATTAACAGATAGGTATTCTAATCCACATTATCGTGCAGGAAGGAATTACCGGAACGCAATTCCGGCTCCTCCTCATCGGAGATGGTCCACTTGGAGCGGGAAGATTCCGAAGAATCCGGTACATCGTCCAGGTGAACCCCCCGGCGCAGGTAGGCCGGTTCGTTTTCCAGCTCGATAACCGCCTTGGGATTGCTCAGCTTTACGCGATGGCTGCGCAGCCGCTCCCGGCGTTTTTTCTCTTCTTCCAGGCGCTTGCGCTTTTCCTCTTCCTCCTGCTCCTTGTCCTCATCCTTGAGGTAGGGCTCATGATAGGAATAGCGGTTGCGGTATTTCTCTATGGTAGACCGGACATCATCGAACTCAAAAGTATTGGAATTGTCTTCCTCTTCCTCGAAGCCGATGTCGGCCAGGCCCTCGCGGGGAGGCGCTTTTTTGTCTTCCGGCTCATCCTCCAGAGAAACGACAACGCGGCCGGGGCTTTCGCTTTTCTGCTTCGCTTTCTTACGGTGTTCAAAACCGGTAGCGATTACGGTCACGCTGATCTTTTCTCCCAGCGACTCATCGTAGCAGTTACCCCAGATCAGGTCTGTGCCGAAGCCCGCCTCTTCCTGAACGAATTCGGTGATCTCGAATATCTCGTCCATGGTCACCTCTTTGGTTCCGGAAGTGATGTTGAGCAGTATGTGCTGTGCCCCCTGAATGTCATTGTCCTCCAGTAGTGGAGAATGCAGGGCCTCGTCCACGGCGCGCTTAGCGCGGTCTTCGCCTTCCGCCGAGGCGGTGCCCATGATGGCCACGCCGCTGTCGCGCATGACCGTATTGACGTCTTCAAAGTCGACGTTGACATAGCCGGGTACGGTGATGATCTCCGCAATGCCCTTAGCGGCAGTGGTCAGAATGTCATCGGCCTCTCCGAAAGCTTCGGAAATGGAGAGGTTGCCGTGTATCTGCCGCAGCTTGTCATTGGAAATGACGATCAGCGTATCCACATTGTCCTTCAGTTCCGACAAGCCTTCAGCGCCCTGGCTGGTGCGCCGTCGCCCTTCGAAAGTGAAGGGCAGGGTGACAATACCTACGGTAAGGATGTCCATTTCCTTGGCCGTCTTGGCGATGATGGGGGCTGCGCCGGTGCCGGTGCCACCGCCCATGCCTGCGGTAATAAAGAGCATCCGGCAGTTGTTTTCCAGGTACCGGCGGACATCTTCAATGGATTCCTCGCAGGCCATCTTTCCAATATTGGGTTTGGAGCCGGCGCCGCGCCCTTCCGTGAGGTTGGGCCCCAGCTGTATCCTGGTGGGCACTTTGCTCAATTCCATGGCCTGGGAGTCGGTGTTGCAAATGGCAAAGTCCACACCGACGATCCCTTGTTTGAACATGTGAGTCACTGCGTTACTGCCGCCACCGCCCACGCCCAGTACTTTGATGATCGGGCTTTCGTCTTTTGGCAAATCGAATACCATAACTGCTAGTTTTTTAATGTTTTGCCGGGCTTTTGAGGTTATATTATTTCTTGTAGCCCAACGGTTTTAATTGAGTATCAGCATTTGGGGGGTTGAGTTTTGAGTTTTGAGTTTTGGGTTTTGGGTTTTGAGTTTTGGGTTTTGAGTTTTG
>CAYVVK010000510.1:0-5165 GCA_964454855.1 uncultured Phaeodactylibacter sp.
AGCGAACTGCAATTGCAACGATTTACCATCAATTTTATCCCGAACTCACGTTAAGCCTGATAAGCAGAACAAAGCTTCTAATGAAAGGGGGGTGGCTACAAAGCCGCCCCTTTTTTCAGTTGGTGTACCTGCTTTTGCAGCCAGTAGCGCAGCAGCAGAGGGCCATCCGAACGGATCTCCTCCTCCAGGCGTTGCAGGACAGGCTCCAGCTCATCTCCCCGCCAAATGGCATTGGCCAGCCCTTTAAGCAGGGAAAGTGTCTTGGCATGCAAGTCGGCCCTGGCCTTGGAGAGCGACTTGTCCCGAGCCAGATATTTCCTGAAATTGCTGATCTGTGAGAGCAGTAGTTCATGGTAGGAAGAATCCCTCAGAAACTGCTCGAAGGTCATGCGCAGCTGCGTCATGCGGGAAGGCAGCTGAAAGGCATCGGAGAATTTATGGCTCATCAGTATCTCGCCTGCCTCGTCATATTGCTCCTGGAAATAATGCCACAGGCCCTGGCAGTAGGCCAGGACATCTTCTCTGGAAGGCCGGTCCAGGTATTTCCGGTGGCCCTGCATGAATTCTTGGACCCAGATAAACTCTCCCTCCTCACAGCCCACCAGGACGATATTGCTAAAGGTGGCTTCGCTGATGTGCCCCTCAGCCAGAAGCAAGCCCGTTTCCAACCCTTTTTTGTAAAGTTCCAGGGCCTCGCGGTAAAAGTGGCTGTCCCCGCGGTTGATCCTGCGGATGGTGTAGTTCAGTATCTGTTGAAAGACGAGAAATTGGTCATCCTGGCGTAAGAGGTGCCGGTAGGCCAGAAAATGCTCCTTCAATTCTTCGAAACCATCTTCTTTTTCCTCCTCCTTATAGATCTTCAGTAAACTGAGATAAGTACGGAATACCGGGCTTTGCGCCAGTTCTCCATCCGAGTACACCGTTTCCAGGGCATCCACTCCGTCCAACTGATAAGATTCGGAAAACATCCGCTCACGGCTACGAAGCTCATTGCCCACCCGCAGCATGGTAAGGGCATAGCGCAGGTCAATCCGGTTGACCAGTTCCTGCAGTTGTTCCTGGCTGATGGACCGTTTGTCGGTCAGGGGGTGAAAATAGTACTTGTAGAACAGCTCGACATAGCCCGAATAGTAATCCAGGCCGCGGTAAGGAGCCTTTTCCAACTCTTTTATCGAATGCCGGATGGCTTTTTCGAACTGTGGGTAAAGTTTGCGCCGGCCATAGGCATTGGTAAGCAAGCTATGTTCATTATCGGGCCTGCCAAAGGCTTCCAGGTATACCAGGAAACGCTCGCAGGCCTTGGTGAAGGCCGAAAGCAGGCGGCGAAGTTTGTAGTCGGTGTAGCCTTCCCCGGGAAAAAGGGCCTCGAACAGGGATTCGTCTTCCAATTCCGGGCCATCAAAACCAGGGTACAGCGGGGCGAGATAATCATACAAGCTGACTACTCTGGAATTGGTGTTTATCAAGGGGGAGCGTACCGCCTGAGACAGTTGGCCGAATTCCTCGGCATCAAGGCTCCTGAGCAGGGAGAACATTTTTTTTCCTTTCATCCTGGCCGGGATTAAGCATAAACAAACTAAATGCAACAAATTTAAACACAAAACTCTTTATTTACATGCTCTTAGCAAGAAAAAAGCGGCCTTTTAAATGCAACAAAGCATTATATTTGTCTGAACAGCCCTGTATTTCTTCCCTTACATTTGTAGAAGACAAATGAAAAAAGAATACCGTCATAGCTGAAAAGCGATTCGTATAAAAATACACTAATGGGGAATCTTCTGCGGGATTAAAAGCCCGCAATGTACCGCCCACTTTAAAAGTGGGCCTTTTTTTGCCTGCTGCTCAGCTGCCTTTTCTCCTATTATCCCATCCATTTATCTGCCACAAGCCGTTTTTTTGTCCCTGCCACTTTAAAGCCCGAACGAACATCTACTGCTCTTTTTCCATTAGATTAAGAAATTCCGTTAATAAACATGAAAAACTATTTAACAGCCCTGCTCGCCTTTTTTATTCTTATTACATTTTCTCTTTCTGCCCAGTATGCGAAGATCCCTCTGGATTTCGAAGATTCTTATATAGGTGAAAACCAGCCTCTTCCGGCAGAACAGGAACTGCTCTTCAGTGGAACCATACCTACCAGTGTTGACCTGGTCGAGATCCGTATCTTCAGCTACAGGGGCAAGAATAAGCAAACGCCCTTACATAGTGCAAGCTGGAAAAGGCCACTGAACAACAATGCGGCCTCCTACGCTCTTCCCGTCAACTACAAATTGCGCTCTTCCTCCCGTTACGACATAGAGGCCCTTTACTTCAGCCCCTTATCCTCCCGTGAGCGGTTGGACTTGCTCAACCGTATCGAGCAGCGAATGTTATTATACCTGCAGAGCCAAAAGGAACAAAAAGAAAGAGATATCGCATGGGAAGAGAAGCCCAGGCACCTCAGGAAGGGCTTGAATGAGATCCTGAAAACCGAGCTCGAGCTTTACCGCTTCCCGATAGAACCGCCTCGCCACAGCCTATCCGAACTGGTGGAACTGCAAATGGAAAACATGCAGAGCCTATCCCTGCCCAAAGACAGCACTCAGGCAGCAAAGCGCATGGAAGAGGAAATGGAGGCTTTACGAAAAGCCATGCGCCAGGAACTGGAATTCCTCATTCCTGAAAGATCCGTAGTACTGGTTGACAGCCGCTACATAGAGGATGCCCCCACCGAGCAAAAACGCGGAGCCTTATCCATAAACGTAGGGTACGGAGGCGTATACATGGATGGAGAATTCGACAGAGACTTCAGCTATGACACCTCGCCTTACGTCGGCCTTTCTTTTCCGCTGGGCAATAGCGCTTTTGCCGCCAAATTTTTCAGCAACACTTACCTGGGTTTCGGCATTTTCATTGACAAGCTCGAGGATGTCGATGGCACAGAGCTGTCGGGCCCGATTGTCGGCCGCCCCATATACGCCAGCCTGGATTACAAACTCTTTCAGTTTGTCTACTTCAATGCCGGCGCCACATTGCTCGAAAGACAGGCAGAACAGAATGGCAGCTACGGCCTCCTGATCCGCCCCTGGATAGGCCTGAGCGCCAAGGTCAATCTGGCCATCAGCCTGGACCGGTAGGGCAGTGGGCGGTAAGCAGTGGGCAGTGGGCAGTAGGCGGTGGGCAGTAAGCAGTGGGCAGTAAGCAGTAAGCAGTGGGCAGTAAGCAGTAAGCAGTGGGCAGTAAGCAGTGGGCAGTGGGCAGTCTTCGCCCGCCGTAGCCTCAGTTTGCGTTCAGGAATTGGTAAAAGCCTTATCTTTGCCCCATGCGAAAACTCAGCCTCAAAGAACTCGGCCGCCCCAGCGTAGAGGAATTCAAAGCGCAGGCTAAAGCGCCCATATGCCTGGTGCTCGACAACCTGCGTTCCGCTCTGAATGTGGGCTCCGCCTTCCGCACCGCCGATGGCTTTGCCGTGGAAAAAGTATATCTCTGCGGCATCACGGCCAGCCCGCCCCACCGAGAGATCCTGAAGACCGCCATCGGGGCTACCGAAGCGGTGGAATGGGCCTACGAAAAAGACACGGCATCCCTGCTGCGCCGCCTCAGAACCGAAGGCTATCAGGTGATGGCCGTGGAGCAAACCACCGAAAGTGTATGGCTGCAGGACGTTAAAGTGGATAAAAACAGCAAGTATGCCCTGGTGTTCGGCAACGAGGTCGGCGGCATCAGCGAGGAAGCCCTTCAGGAAGCCGACGGCAGCATTGAAGTACCGCAGTACGGCACCAAGCACAGCTTTAATATTTCCGTTTGCATAGGCATCGTGCTCTGGGAGTTCTACCGCCAATTCCATCGGTAACAGCTTGCATTGCTTTCATTTTGGCTTATCTTTGCAGCCGTCTCCACAACTAAAGGCCATGGTACAAAAAGACACCAAGCAACGCATCCTGGACCTGAAAATCTTTAACTGCAGAAAGTAACGGCCATTCTGGCAGCTATGATGAACGAAACCAACAAATATACCTGGCTGTTCGCGGCTCTGGGAGCTCTGTTTTTCCTGCCCTTCCTGGGCGGCGTCCACTTATTCGACTGGGACGAGATCAACTTCGCGGAGATCAGCCGGGAGATGCTCGTACTGAACGAATACACCAGCGTGCACGTCAATTTCGAACCTTTCTATCAGAAGCCACCCTTCTTTTTCTGGTTGCAGGCTCTGGCCATGGCGGCTTTTGGCGTGGGAGAGTACGCCGCCCGCCTGCCCAACGCCATCTGCGGCATCCTCACACTGGCCTTGCTTTTCCGCATCGGGCAGCGCCTCAAGGGCACGCGCTTCGGCATCCTTTGGGCGGGGGCTTACTTCGGCTCCATTCTGCCCTTTCTTTATTTCAAATCCGGTATTATCGACCCCTGGTTCAACCTGTTCATCTTCCTGGGGCTGTACTATTTTATCCTGTTCTACTGGAAAAAGGGTCAATACAGCAATATCATCCTGGACAAGAACATGTGGTGGTATCTCTTTTGGGGAGGTTTCTGGATCGGTATGGGCATGCTGGCCAAAGGGCAGGTGGCCTACCTTATCGCTGTGCTTACCATGGGGGTATATTGGGTATACCAGCGCTTTCGCCTCTACGTGAGCGTGCCGCAGTTTCTCTTCTTCACCCTGGCGGCATCTCTGGTCACGCTGGCCTGGTACGGCCTGGAGATGCTAAACCACGGGCCGAAGTTCATCATTGAGTTCAATAAGTACCAGTACCGGCTGTTCAGCACGCCCGATGCGGGCCATGCCGGCTTTCCAGGCTACCACTTCGTGGTGCTGCTGGTAGGCTGCTTTCCGGCTTCTATTTTCGCCATACGCGCCTTTTTCCGCCTGCCGGGGGAGCAACTACCCTATCAGGACGATTTCCGGCGCTGGATGAAGTACCTCTTCTGGGTGGTGCTCATCCTGTTCACCGTCGTGCAATCAAAGATCGTACACTATTCTTCCATGTGCTACTTCCCGCTCACTTACCTGGCGGCGCTGAGCATAGAGAAAATACTGGACAGCCAGCTGCGGCTCAACCGCTGGATGGCCTTCGGCCTGTGGTTTGTGGGGGGCCTGTTCATCTTCGCCACCATTGCCCTGCCCTTCGTCGGCATGAACATCGAGCTCCTCAAGCCACTGGTCGGCCGCCTCTACGAGGAGAACCTGATCG
>CAYVVK010000511.1:0-1935 GCA_964454855.1 uncultured Phaeodactylibacter sp.
GAAGGATCTCTGTGAAACACTTTACCCGGGCATTCGAAGAGAGGCAGCTGGCGGCCAACTACCGCAGCTTTAACAGCGAATGGGAGGCCCTGGGCCCCAAAAATTTCGGAGGGCGGACCCTCTGCCTGGCTTTCCACCCTACAGATCCCGATATCATCTATGCGGGTTCCGCCGGTGGCGGGCTGTGGCGTTCTACTACGGCAGGCAAAGGCCCCGATGCCTGGGGGCGGGTCTCTACCGGGTACCCTGTGCTGGGCGTGAGCGCCATCGCGATCAGCCCTAACGACCCGCAGGTGATGTACATCGGCACCGGTGAGGTGTACAACTACACCATTGCTGCGCCTGGTGTATACGACCGCCTCACCCGTGGAAGCTACGGCATCGGGCTGTTGAAAAGCACCGACGGAGGCGCCAACTGGCAGAAATCCATCGACTGGAGCTACGGCGAGATGAAAGGTGTGTGGGATGTGGTGATCAACCCCGAAAATACCAATACCGTTTTTGCCGCCACCACTGAAGGCTTCTACCGCTCCCATAATGCCGGCGCGAGCTGGGAGCTCATCCACGACTTCCCCATGGGCGTGGATATAGAAATGCACCCCCTGGACACCAATATCCTCTATGTTTCCCACGGCGGCTATCTGAGCCCCGATGCCGGCATCTTCAGGTCGGTGGACGGTGGAAGCTCCTTTGATCTGCTGCCCGGCCTGCCGGATGACTATACCGGCAAAGCCCTGATATCCATCAGCCCTTCCGACCCGGATGTCATTTTTGTCTCCATGGGAGATGCGCTGAGCGGCAGAGGCCTGTTCCGCTCTGATGACGGCGGCCAGAACTGGGTGCTGGCCAACTCCACAAACGTGCCCACCTACCAGGGATGGTACTCCCATGATGTAGGCATCAAGCCCGATGAGCCGGATAATGTACTCTGGGCGGGAGTGGACGTCTTCAAGTCTGTAAACAGCGGCTCGTCCATCAACCAGGTGAGCAACTGGTGGGCCTGGTTCCTGGACCAGACCCCGGTAGGGGGCCCGGAAGGCCCGCCTAATTACGTGCATGCCGACATCCATTCCATTCATTATTCTCCTTTTGATCCGGAAACGGTGTTCCTGGCCACCGACGGCGGCATTTTCGTTTCTGAAGACAATGGCGAGAACTGGGAGGGCCGCAACGGTGGCTACCAAACCCAGCAGTTCTACGCCAACTTCTCTAATTCCACCACCAACCCCAACCTGGCCATGGGTGGCCTGCAGGACAATGCCACGGCCATCTACCGCGGCGATCCCGCCTGGGACCGCGTCATAGGCGGCGACGGTATGAGCACTGCGATCCACCCGCAGAACGACGATATCATGTATGGCTCCTATCAGCGCCTTAACATACTTCGTTCCTTCGATGAAGGAGAAAACTTTTCCGGCTTGAACCTTAGCTCTGCCGATGGAGAGCTGCGCAACTTTAACGGCCCCTTTGAACTCGACCCGCAGTCGCCCAATACCCTGTACGCCGGCGGACAGCGGCTGCACAAGTCCACCAACAACGGCAGCAGCTGGGCGGCGACTTCCAATGGCTGGGTGGATGAGAGCTTCGGCAACCCCATCCTTACCATTGATATCGCTCCTTCCAATACGCAGCACATTATGGTGAGCACCTCACCCCTGCGGGCAGGTAGCCCTGGTGTTTTTCTTAGCCAGGACGGCGGCCAGAGCTGGGACAAGCTCAGTGGGCTGCCAGATAGGGTAGCTATGGATATCGCCTTTCATCCGGAAGATGAGCAAACCGCTTATGTCGTCTTTTCCGGTTTTAATACCAGCCATGTGTTCAAAACGGAAGATGGCGGCAGCAACTGGCTGGCCCTGGATAACGGCCTGCCGGATGTACCCGCCAACACCATCATCATCGACCCGGAACAGCCCGATATTGTCTATATCGGCAACG
>CAYVVK010000511.1:1945-2363 GCA_964454855.1 uncultured Phaeodactylibacter sp.
TGGGCGTGTATGCCTCCACCAATGCCGGCCAAAGCTGGGAACCCCTTACTGCCGGCCTGCCGGGCGTGGCCATGGCCTATCATCTGAGCATTTCCCCTGCCAGCCGAAAGCTGCGCCTGGCTACCCATGGCCTGGGCGTTTATGAAACCGATCTGCTGGAACCGGTTACCAGCCAGAAGGAACTGCTGGCGAAACGGGTGTTGTTAAAACACAACTTCCCCAATCCGGTGCAGAACACCACCCGATTCAGCTTTGAATTGCCGGCTGCCGCTCAGATCGAGCTTCGCCTGCTGGACAATAATGGCCGTCTGTTGCGGCAACTGCAGGCCGGGCAGTTTTCCTCCGGAGAGCATATCGTGGATGCCTCGCTGGGCAACCTGCCCGCGATTGATCTGTCGGTTGCACAGAATCCGCGCTT
>CAYVVK010000511.1:2373-5139 GCA_964454855.1 uncultured Phaeodactylibacter sp.
CGCTTATGTGCTGGAAGGGCGCTTTACGGTAAACGGGCAGGCTTTCCGGAAGGGGAGGGTGCTGGTGAAACGTTAGGGGGCATCCTTATTGCCGGAAAGGAGGATTTCGTCCGGCTTCGCATAGGCTCACTTTCTAAAGCGGCAAAGTAGAATCAGAAGGGCGGCCGCGATGGCGATCTTTGGCCTGCCGGATAAACCCTCGCCCGTATGGGCGGCGCCACAGCTACCTAACATTCGGTATATACTAGTAAAATTGGTTAGGGTAAAAATGAGATTTCGGTATTGGAATTTCCTGCCGGGCGCATTAGTTTTGCAGAGAACTTTTTATTTAGACTTAATCTAAATTTAACATCAAGATGAAGACCTTATTCCAATACAGCGCCCTCTGCCTGGCCCTTACGCTAACCTTAGTTTCCTGTAGTGAAGAGAAGGATGACACCTATCCGATACCTGAAACCTACAATTTTGAGAACGTCGACTACAGTGGCCAGACCCAGCGCCTGGCCATGCTGCTGGAGATGAAATCCTATCTTGGCAGCGCCAACACTAGCGGTGTGGCGCTCGATGCGGGCCGGTTGAAGGCCATGTACGCCAATGAGGCTGCCAATGCCGGCTGGCAGGGCAATTACGAAGAGTCCAAACAGCTGAAGAACAAGACTTTCGAATTTTACCAGGAAACCTTTGAAGAACTGATGGACGCCATCGCTTTAGCCAGCACCTCTACAGTAGCCGGCAGCGAAGGCCAGGCGGGCGTAGTGGCCAGCCAGGACGGCGCCAAGCAATACCTGCTGAACGATAAAGGAGTAGAATATGCCCAGCTCATCGAAAAAGGCCTGATGGGGGCCTGTTTCTTCTATCAGGGCAATGCCGTTTACCTGGGCGAAGAGAAGATGAACGTAGACAACAGCGAGGTGGAGCCCGGCAAAGGCACCGCCATGGAGCACCACTGGGATGAAGCCTTCGGTTATTACGGCGTACCCCGCAGTTTCCCGGCTGACAAGGACGGCGTGGTTTTCTGGGGTTCTTATTCCGACCGGCGGGATGAACTGCTGGGCACCAACCAGAAGATGATGGACGCCTTCCTGAAAGGCCGCGCCGCCATCTCCAACGATGACCTCACTGCCCGCGATGAGGCCATCGGCGAAGTGCGTAAGAACTGGGAACTGATCTCCGGCACTACCGCCATTCACTATCTCAATTCTGCACTGAACAATTTCGATGATATTGCCCTGCGGGCACACGCCCTCTCGGAAGCGGTGGCCTTTACCTTCGCCCTGCAGTTTAACCCCGAGCGCAGCATGAGCATCAACGAGGTAAACCAGGTGCTGGCCCTGATCGGTGGTTCCGATGATTTCTTTGCCATGAACCTGTACCAGGCGGAGCGCAGCAAGCTGGAGGAGGCGAAAACCCTTCTGGCTCAAGCCCTTGGCGTGGAAGATATGAAGAATAAACTCTAGAGAAAGTCCAGGAGTCTAGAAGTCGAGGAGTCAGAACGTCGAGGAGTCCGGGGAAGGATGTTTCAACTTCTAGACTCCTCTACGTTCTGACTCTCTGGCTTTTCGATCTTAAAAGCAAAAGCCATGATACGAAACCACATACCTTACTTTTTCACCCTCGCCCTCAGTTTACTGCTGCTGGGCGCTTGTGAGGATAATAATAGCGGGGGCAGCCCCTGCGAGAGCGACTTCAGCCAGCCCGCTCTTTTTCAGAATGTAGCAGACAACCTGATCATTCCCGGCTACGAAGACCTGCTGTTGAAGCTGCAGAGCCTGGGTACGGAGGCGGGCAACTTTTCCGCCAATCCCTCCGCAAACCGCCTGGCGGAACTGCGCGAGGCCTGGCAAAGCGCCTATCTGAGCTGGCAGCGGGTGGCGCAGTACGAACTCGGCCCTGCCGAAGAGCAGACGCTGCGCAACCGCCTGAACAGCTTTCCCGTAGACGCTGCTGCCGTTGAAAGCAAAGTGGCTGCCGGGAATACCGATTTCAGTGATCCCGATTCCTTCGACAAGGGGTTTCCTGCCCTGGATTATCTGCTGTTCGGCCTGGGCGATACGGAGGAGGGCATCGTGCAAAAGCTGGGCAGCGAGGATTACAGCATTTTCCTGGCCGCCGTAGTGGAGGAGATGCACAGCCGCGTAGAAGCCACCCTGGCCGGCTGGCAGGATGGCGGCTACCGCGAAACTTTCATCGAAAATACCGGTACTGCCGCGGGCACCTCGCTCAGCCTGATCATCAATAACCTCAACGAGCACTACGAGGCCATCAAACGTGATAAGATCGGCATACCTGCCGGAGTGACCACCCTGGGCATTACTTTTCCCGATAAGGTGGAGGCCTTCTATTCCGGCATTTCCCTTGCGCTGGCGCAGGAGTCGCTGCTCGCCAGCCGTTTGTTTTTCCTGGGACAGGCCAGCCTGGCCGGCCAGGGCGTAGGGCTGGATGATTACCTGGAGGAAGTAAAGGCCAATAAAGAAGGGGAAGCCCTGAGTACCGTCATTGAAGCCCAGTTTGAAAAGGCCATGGCCGCTTTGGAAGCGGTACAGCCGCCCCTTTCAAAGGCCATAGAAGAAGATAACGAAACGGTAATAGCCGCCTACAATGAGATCACGCGGCAGATCGTCCACATCAAGACGGACATGCCTTCGGTGCTCTGTGTGGCCATTACTTATATCGACAATCCGAGTGATTCTGATTGATTGGAAGTCGGAAGTCGGCCATACCCAGACGGGCCCGTATTGGGCGGCTCTTCGCTACGCTTCGAGAAGT
>CAYVVK010000512.1:0-5124 GCA_964454855.1 uncultured Phaeodactylibacter sp.
CTCCGGCGCCCGGATCAACTACTACAATATTCTCAACCGGCTGATAGAAGTACGCAACATCGATCATGGCGTACGCACCAAGCACTGGCGCTCGGTGGCCCACGGCCCCAACAAATACGCCATAGAAGCCTTCATCGACGAGATCGCCCTGGATCAGGGCACCGGCCCCTATGAATTTCGCCGCCGCCTGATGAAGGATCATCCCCGGGAACTGAAGGTGCTGGACGAGGCAGCCAAACTCGCCAATTGGGGCGCCCCGGAAAAAGAGGGCCGGGCCCGCGGCATGGCCTTCTGCGAACGCAGCGGCTCCAACGCAGCTGCCGTAGCGGAGATCTCCCTGGACCGCGAAAGCGGCCAGATCAGGGTGCACCAAGTCTGGATGGCCATTGATGCCGGCCTGGTGGTACAGCCCGATAATGCCATCGCTCAGCTGGAAGGCGGCATCGTCATGGGCATCAGCAATGTGCTGCAGGAAAGCATTACCTTCCGGAACGGGAAGGTACGGCAGTCCAACTACCACGACTATCCCATTCTGCGCATGGCCGACGCTCCGGAAAATATAGACATCCATCTGATCCCATCGCAGGAAGCTCCGCAGGGTATAGGCGAGGCCAGCCTGCCTCTTATGGGCGGCGCTATCGCCAATGCCTTCCTGAAGCTGACGGGCAGGCCACTGCGGCATATGCCCTTTACACCGGAGCGGGTACTGCAGGCGCTGGAAGGGTAACCGTTTTTTCTGCTGGCATGTTAAGTGGATTTTTCGTAACTTAAAATGCCATACTTGACGCGAAGAGGTTTGGGAAAACCCCAAACCCCTGCGGCCAGTATATGCTGAACTCGAAGCAGGTTTGGATTTCCAAACCACTTCGAGGCCGGTATACATCGGCTTCTGTTCAGCCTTTGGGTAAGCCGGCCTTCTTCTCTGTTTTTCAGGCATTCACCCGTACGGACTAACCTCTCTGCCCGCCGGCACGGACAACTGATAACATATAGCTGCCCGAAGGCTGCTGTGGCCGGCTAACGAACTTCCTAACTATAAAACCAACATACCATGCCAGTAAAAAAATTAAAAGAATTTCTGGACCGCGAAAAGGTTAAGTACGAATCCATCAGCCATTCGCAGGCTTACACCGCCCAGCAGGCCGCCGCCTCTGCGCACATCCCCGGCCAGGAACTGGCCAAGACCGTAATGGTAAAAGTGGACGGCGAGATGGCCATGGCGGTACTGCCCGCTTCCTATCAGGTGGACTTTCACCTGTTGAAGGAAGTGACCGGCGCCGATGAGGTGGAGCTGGCCAGCGAAGAAGAATTCAAGGATCTGTTTCCACAGTGCGAGGTGGGCGCCATGCCGCCCTTCGGCAACCTCTACGACATGGATGTGTATGTGGCGGAACGCCTGGAAGAAGACGAAGAGATCGCCTTCAATGCCGGCAGCCACACCGAATTGATCAGAATGTCGTACGGCGATTTCAAAAGGCTGGTACAGCCTAAGGTCCTGAAGTTTTCGGAAGCGTAGCGGCCAGGCTCTTATCGGGCCATGGGGCTCCTGGCCAGCCGGGAGAAGGGAATGTTATGCCTGTAAAGCTTGTCTTTTTAGCAAATTGTTTGATATCTTCCAGGCCCAATATGAAATATACCCAATGGCTATGAGTGAAGATATCTTTGCGCTGATCACCGGCGCCAGTTCCGGGATCGGCAAGGCGATGGCGGATGAGTGTGCCTCGCGGAATATGAATGTCCTGCTGGTCGCGCTCGACGAACCTGCTCTTTACAGAACGACAGCACAGTTAAAGGCCAAGTACGGTGTTGCCGTGGATTGCCTGGGCATCGACCTGCGGGAAAGCGAAGCCCCGGCGGAGGTTTACGCCTGGTGCCGGGAAAAGGGCTACCGGGTCAACACCCTGATCAATAACGCCGGCTTTGGGCGCGGGGGCTGGTTTGACGACATCCCCGTGGAGGAATACACCTCCATGATGCAGCTCAACAACCAGGCGATGGTGGGCCTGGCCTATCATTTTCTCCCGGAACTGAAAAGGCACCCCAAGGCCTTCATGCTGAACATGAGCAGCATGGAAGCGACCCTGCCTCTGCCCTACAAAACGGTGTATACCGGCACCAAGAACTTTGTCTATGCCTTTTCCCTGGCCCTGCGGGAGGAGCTGAAAACCTCCAATGTGCGGGTCAGCGTGCTCTGCCCCGGCCCGGTGCTTACCAACGAAGATGGCCTGGCGCGGCTCGAAGCCCAGGGCAATCGCGGCAAATTACTGCTGATGATGCCGGATGAAGTGGCTGCCATCGCCATCCCCCGAATGCTGCGCGGCCAGCGGGTGATCATCCCCGGCAGGCTGCCCTACCTGATCGTGAAAATGCTGCACTTCTTTCCCCTGGGCTGGAAGATGAGCCTGCTGGAGCGGATATTTAGGGTGTATAGAACTGAAACAGCAGGCAGTAGGCAGTAGGCCTCCTCTACCTGGCTATCGCCGGGTAGACAGCTTCGCTCTGCGAGCTTCGGCGGCTGAAAGCAGTAGGCAGTCGATGCAGCCAAAGGCAGGCGAAAATCTAAAATCCTAAATAACGTTACTTGATATTTACGACTGGGCAACCAAGGACAAGTTTAAGCTTCGTTCAGGGGTGAAAAAAATCCTCAATATCACATAACTCCTTACTGATCTCCCACAAACGGGCGGCGTCTTCTTCCCGGTACGACAATTTGGAAGAGGGCTTGGGCCGGCAATCGTCCCAGTACTTTCCGCTTTCGTCGGCTACTTCATCGGCGGTGGCGAGGTAGATCTGCGTTTTGGCGCCTTCCTCGGGCGGCACGCCGGCCGTGCGGCGGAATTTCCAGGCGATACGGTGCAGCCATTTGGTGTGCTTTACGCCGATATCGGTCTGCACCAGGCCCGGCTGCACGCAGTAGGTGGAGATGTGATCTTCCGCTTTCCTGCGGTCCAGCTCATAGGTGAACAGCACATTGGCCAGTTTGGACTGCTCGTAGGAACGCAGGCCATGGTAATTGCGGGTAAGGTTGAGGTCGTCGAAGTGCATTTTCCCCCGGAAGTGGGAATCGGAACCCACGTTGATGATGCGCCCGTCATCGGCTTTTCGAAGGGCGGGGTACAGCAAGTGTGTGAGCAGAAAATAGGAGAGGTGGTTGACGGCGAAGACCGTTTCTATGCCGTCTTCTGTGAGGCGGCGTTCGGAAAACCAGGTGCCGGCGTTGTTGATCAGCACATCGATCACAGGGTACTGCTCCAGTACCTCGGCCGCCATCTCGCGGATCTGTTGCTGGGAGCTCAGGCCGGCCGTGAAGAAGCCGAGCCGGGCCCCGGAGGCTTCCTTTTTGATTTTCTCCATGGCGGCTTTCGCTTTTTCTTCGTTGCGGGCAATGAGAAGGAGCTGCCCTCCTTCTTTAGCCAGGGCTTTGGCGGTGGCCAGGCCCAGGCCGGAGGTGGCGCCGGTGATGAGGTAGGTTTTTGGTTGCATGTAGTGGTTTGAAAATTAATCGGTGCACAAAGGTACGGACTGGAGCGGTCAAGTGAAAAAAGGATCCAAAGATCTTGAGGGGGTAGCGCCTGTAGTAGCGGCTTTTTGCGGGCCTGCAAAGCGGCCATAAGATCTGGAAAGCGCTGTTTGAGGCGATTAGCTCATGTAATCGGCTCAAAATATCCGTATATTTGAGCCGATTAGATAAATTTTCCGGCTCATGCAGTACAACTGGCAACAAAAAGACTGGCCCAATTTCAGTTATGATCCATCTGTATTTGAGGGGTTGCTACTACGATTCACAGAGGAACAAGGTAAAATGAAGGGGCTGCTCGAAGCCATGCCGGAGGAGGTACAAAAAGAATCCATCATTGACATCATGGTGTCTGAGGCAGTAAAAACCTCGGCCATTGAGGGGGAAAACCTCAGCCGCAGTGATGTTCGTTCCCAAAACAGCTAAAAAAGAATTGGAAATAATTGTGCCAAAAGGAACGGCGACAAAACTGCAGCGGAAATTATTGGAAGATGTAATAGATTATGGTAAATTGAATGGCATTCGTGTTAGGATCACTGAACTATAAAAAAAACAATGAAAGGCCTAAGCATTTTCTACAACGGCAAAAAACTAAGGATGCATCCGAATGCCTATACCGATCAGGGCGCCGGCATGGCCCTTCCTCCTTTCGTCACGCTCGATGTCCCGATATCCGATGCGGCTTTTCACAAAAACATTCAGGAGGTGCTGGCCCAGTCCCAAAGCGGGGTACCCTTTAAAATGGCCACGGAGGAGGAAGTAAAGGAGTATTGGAAAGCGTTTGGCGTGCGCTCTGACCGTCAGATGGGGATTGGTGTGCACATTACCCGGGAGGAAGGCCGTTATACCGTAACTCCGATCGACAAGCGCGGCTTATTTGGTGATGCGGAAGTGGTAGCGCCGGACGGGCTGCTCAATATGGTGAAGAAATTACTGGGGCTTCCGGAAGGAGAAGCGGCTAGAGGTGGCTTTCCTAATTAATGCGTTTTCAAGCCCCCTCCTCCAACCCCTCCAACACCTTCCGATACAACGTTCTCAATTCCAGAAGGATATCTCCAGGCGGATTGCCAGCAAGGGCGGCAGAAAGCAACTGTTCCGCTTCCCGGATCTCTCCGTAATTAAAAGCCAACTGGGCGGCGCTTCGGAATAATACGGAGCGGGTAGGCTCCGCTTCCAGGATCATTTTCATTATTGCCATAACATTTACTTGCTGCCCATCTTCCCCCCGTACCTACCCCGCCCAAGACTCCCGGTCTAAAGACCGAAAGTGAATGGCCTCAGCCAGATCCTCGATCCGAATGGCCTCACTACCCCCCAGGTCCGCCGCCGTGCGCGCCACCTTCAGGATGCGGTCATACGCGCGGGCGGAAAGCTGCAACTTCTCCATCGCCTTTTTGACCAGCACGGTGCCCGCCTGATTGATGGGGCATACTTCGCGCACCATGCGGCTGGGCATCTGGGCATTGGAATAGATGTGAGGGGTTTCCTTGAAGCGTTCGGCCTGCATTTCGCGGGCGGTCACGACGCGGGCGGCGATGTCGGCGCTGGTTTCCGCCGGCATCTCCGAGCCTGTCAGGCGGTCGTAGGAGACGGGGGTGACCTCCACG
>CAYVVK010000513.1:0-5121 GCA_964454855.1 uncultured Phaeodactylibacter sp.
TTTTGAGTTTTGAGTTTTGAGTTTTGAGTTTTGAGTTTTGAGTTTTGAGTTTTGATTACTCGCCGGGAGGGCTTCAACTGCCTGGCGAGAGGACGCCCTAACGTTCCGACGCCCTGACGTTCCGACGTTCCGAAGTTCACCCCTCCCCCTGCGGCCTCATCACGATCTCCTCCACCACCGAAGCCCGGCTCATAGACCAGGCGTTCCAGACGGCCAGGGCGACATCCTCGGGGCGCATCAGGCTGTCCTCATCGGCCCCGGTGCCCTCCCAGGAGGACGTCCAGGTAGCGCCCGGCAGTACAGCCGTCACGCGCACGCCGTGATCTTTCAGTTCCAGCCGCAGTGCTTTGGTGAACCCCAGCAGGGCGAATTTCGTCACACTGTAGGCACCCTTGTCGGGCTGGGGCTGCAGGCTGGCCACGGAGCAAATATTGAAAATATGCCCCCTTCGCCGTTTTTTCATAGCCGGCAGCAGGGCTTTGGTGAGGTAATAAGGGCCGAAGAGGTTGACGGCCATCATCTGCTCCAGCGTATAATCTTCTTCTTCGGTGATATCGTCTTCCAGGTACAGGCCGGCATTATTCACCAGCACATCCACCTGCGGAAAGGCCTCCAGAATTTCCCGGGCGAAGGCCTTTGCCTCTTCCTTGCGGCCCATATCGGCGCGGATGGCCAGGACCTCTGTTTCCGGAAAGTATTCCCGGAAGCTCTGGCGGAAGCTCCTCAGTTCCTCCTTAGAGCGGGCGGCTACCGCGAGGTGAAACCCGCCGGCGGCGAAAGCCTGGGCTATGGCCCAGCCGATCCCTTTCGTAGCTCCGGTAATTACAGCGTACATTCTGTAGTTTTTGAATTCAACCTGAATGGGACAGCCATTGTTTTGGTAAAGTTACGGATTATACCCCTGGCATCAATTTGAGGCCCTTTTTCTGCTAATGCTGCCAAATTTGCGCTAATTTTGGCATTCCAAATTATTCTCAAAGCGAAAGGGCTTGATAATTTTTTAAAACTCCAAGCTTTTTCGCTTTGAGTAAATGCGAGCGATCGAATTGGTTTAGCTTATCGCAAACCAATTCGTCGCCAGTATAAACCTGGCTACAACCGTATATGTTTTTTAAAAACTTTTTTTACCACTTCGGCCGCTACACCATAATGATGGGAACTGCGTTCTCCCGCCCGGAGAACTTTTCCATGTACTATAAGGAGACCATGCGGCAGATGAATGACATCGGGGTCGGCTCTCTGGTGATCGTCTGCCTGATCTCCATCTTTATTGGTGCGGTGACCGCAGTGCAGTTCGCCTATCAGCTCGACGGAACGCTGGTGCCGGTCTACTACATTGGTTATATTGTGCGGGATTCCACCATCATCGAGCTGGCGCCCACCATCACCTGCCTGGTCCTGGCCGGCAAGGTAGGGTCTAATATGGCCTCCGAGATTGGCGGGATGCGGCAAAAGGAGCACATCGACGCCATGGAGATCATGGGAGTGAATACCGCGGCCTACCTTATCATGCCCAAAGTGCTCGCTGCGCTGGTCGTCATTCCCCTTTTGGTGGCGATCGCTGCCTTTGTGAGCATCATCGGCGGGTATGTGGCGGGCGTCTTCGGCGGGCTGATGTCATCGGCAGAGTACGTGCAAGGGGTCCGCTCGTTCTTCGAATCGTTCAACGTCGTGATGATGTTTGTGAAGGCCCTCGTCTTTGCGTTCTTGCTCACTTCTGTTTCCTGCTATCAGGGCTATTATGTGCAGGGAGGCAGCATTGAACTGGGCCAGGCCAGCACCAATGCCGTAGTGTTCAGCGACATCCTCATCCTGCTGGCCGACTACATCATCGCCGTATTGCTGACGGGTTAAAGCGCAATTATGATAAAAGCAGATAATCTATATAAATCTTTCGAAGACAACGAGGTGCTCAAAGGCATCACCACGGAGTTCTACCAGGGCAAGACCAACCTCATCATCGGACGTAGCGGAGCCGGGAAGACCGTGCTGCTCAAACTGCTGGTCGGCCTGCTTAATCCTACTTCAGGACGTGTGTGGTACGACGATGTTGACTTCTTCAGCCTGAATAAAAAAGAGAAGCGCGCCATCCGCATGCAGGTCGGCATGTTATTTCAGGCCTCCGCCCTCTTCGATTCCATGACCGTGGAGGAAAATGTGCGCTTCCCCCTGGATATGTTCTCCAACATGACCCGCAAGGAGAAGCGCAAGCAGGTAGACTATTGCCTGGAACGCGTCAACCTGGAAGGCATAAACGACAGTTATCCCTCCGAGACCAGCGGCGGTATGCAGAAGCGCGTGGGTATTGCCCGCGCCATCGTGCTCAACCCCCGCTACCTGTTCTGCGATGAACCCAATTCCGGCCTGGACCCCAAGACCTCCATCGTGATCGATGAGCTCATCCGCAGCATCACCATCGAGAAGGACATCACCACCGTGATCAACACCCACGACATGAACTCGGTAATGGAAGTGGGCGACAACATCATCTTATTGTATAATGGAGAGATCGCCTGGCGGGGCACTAATGAGGATGTGCTGCATAGCGATAACGAAGTACTGCAGGACTTCATGTTCGCCTCCCCCTTCCTGCAGCAGTTGCGGGATTCGGCACTGGAAAAATAATCCGCTTTGGGCTTGCCCGTTTTATCTGAATTCTTATATCTTTGCAAAACTTTTTGAAAAAGGAGTTTGTATATAAGCTGCCTGCCCAGGTGGCGGAATTGGTAGACGCGCCAGCTTGAGGGGCTGGTGTTCGCAAGGACGTGCAGGTTCGACTCCTGTCCTGGGCACTAAATTTGATAAGCCTTGATGCGTTAATTTGCATCAAGGCTTTTATTTTTGCGGGGTGGCGGATTCTTTCGATCTCCAAAGAATAGCAAAAAGGCCATAAAACTGTCCAATGTATTGTCCACTGGGCTATTCGAGGCGCAACAACAACCGCAACATGAAAGTCAAGTTCTATCTAAAGACAAAGAGAGAGCATATCCCTGATCATACTATCCTGCCACCCCGGAAGGAAAAGAGTGAGAGTATCCACTGGCCAGTTCGTCAGCGTGAAGGACTGGCACGTTGACAAGGGCAGAGCAAAAGCCGGGCCTCGCAATCCTGCCAACGCATCGCTGAACAGGCTCCTGGATAAGATCGAAGAAGTGGCCAAGTCACTGAGCAGGGACAAAATCGTTTCAGAGGCCCGCTCACCGCGAAGTGAGGAAATTAAGGCTGTCGTGTACGAAGCTACCGCCAGAGGGCCACGAGACGGATGCAGGCATGTCGTTGATGGGCTTCTTTCGGGCGGCGGCCGAAAAGAAGGCGAACACCCCACGCGATTGGCCTGCCAGCAGGGTCAGGCAGTACCGTATCTTTCTTGGCCACCTGGATGAGTTCTCAGAGCACTTCTACGAGCCGCTCTGGACTAACCTCAACGTCCGTTTCAGGGAGGACTTCAAGGACTATTCCTTTGAGCTGAAGGGCCACGCCAATAATACTATGGTAAAGAACGTCAGCATGTTCAAGGCGCTTCTCAGTGATGCTGTCCAGGAGGGCCATATAACGGAAGAAGCTAGAGATGATTTTGTCCGGCTCTGGAGAGGCCACGCCAGAGAGGATGTTCCTGAGCTTACCTATCTTACTCGTGACGAACTGGAGCGGATTAGAAATGTAGAAGCAGAAGCCGACAGTAAGTGGGCAAGAGTTCGCGACCTATGTATCGCTCAGGCATTCACCGGGTTCCGGTATTCCGGCCTGGAGACGCTGAACGATAGCATGTTCGGCGTCCGGCGCGACCAACAGACAGGCGAAGATATCAACGTGATCTCTGTCGTCCAGCGGAAAATAAAAACTGTATTGGTGCTAAAGGTATAATGGCTACTACTTTACCTGAAAAACACTCTCAAAAGTTTTGGCTGTATATGACAATTGGCTCGTTTATTCAGCAGCAACCGTTTAAAAAACGGTTCAATCTGGAAAAGCCAGTTGGGTTTTTTGGATATTGAGGAAGATAATGCTTTACAAAATGTTTATTTAGCTGTGTATCCGCTGTTTTTGTTCGGATGCAAAGATGTTGCAGCCAATGCCACCGCGATTGATAAAAAGAAGAAAAAAGAGTAAATTGGGAAATGGTGTAACAAAACAACTGCGATGACAGAGAATCTAGACAGCAGAAAATACCGGCTCATTCAAGAGATCATGCGGATAGACCGGGAAGAAGATCTCAGCAAACTGGAGGATCAGGTCGAGTCCCTTCATAGTAAGGATGACATCCGGTTCATGGAAGCGGTCAAACCGATCCGGGAATCGGTGACGCTGGAGATTTTAATCGCGGAACAGAATTATCAGCCCATCCAAAAAGAAGCGTTCTTCCAAAAAACGAGTGAGCTTGAATTCGAAGAATCCCTGGAAGAACTCCTTTCTCAACTTGATTGATGAATTACCTGCTCGATACGAATATTCTAGTGACCTACGTCAGAGACACGGAGGTTACCCGTCGATTGGAAGATCGACTGAACCTGCTAAATGGGGAAAATAACCTCCTTGTCTCAGTGGTATCGATCGGAGAGATCCGGTCGATCGCAAAGCAGAATAACTGGGGAGAAAAGAAAATCAGCAAGCTTGAGCGCATCATCGAAGATTTTCTGATAACAGATATCAATGTCGAGACGATAATCGAGCGGTACGCGGAAATTGATGCGTACAGCCAGGGCAAACTAGAGGGGGAAGAAGTAACTTTCTCGGCGAGGAACATGGGAAAGAATGACTTATGGATCGCGGCGACTGCGTCGATCTTCGACCTGGAGTTGATAACGACGGATAAGGACTTTGAGCACCTGAACCCAAAGTATCTGAAACTGACTCGGATCGATCTGTCAAAAATTTGAAAAGTGAAGAATCAAAGGCACTAGTGCAGTCGGCAGTAAATAGTTGACAGTCGGCAGTCGAAATAATCAACGGGTTATCAATCTATTATAACACCAACTACCTGTCAATTAATTCACTCCCAAAGCACTAGCTGCAACACGGTGCATGACGGCCACAGCCGCAAAAAGCGGCTACTGCGCATGCACTAGACGTTGAACAATCCCTGCTGGTTTTTCAAGCCCTAACCACTTGTTTTTCAGTTAA
>CAYVVK010000514.1:0-5115 GCA_964454855.1 uncultured Phaeodactylibacter sp.
CGATGAAGCCGCCGGGATGCGCCCGCACCCGATCGTTCTCCTCGGCTGTGGAAGCTGCGCGTTCCGTTACCCGCGCGCCGATCTCGATACCCACCGAATTTACATGCCGCACGGTATTTTCTTCAATGATCCAGTGGTGGCCGCCGTTGACGAACACTGCACCCACCCCTATTCTTGGGAAGCCATTGCCCGCCTGCTCGAAGATCAGGCCTTTCACTTTGATGTAGGAGGCGCCAACCTCCCTGGGTTTGAACAGCTGCTCCCGGGTGGTGATCTCCATGAGTGCTTCATTGGGATCCTCCCAGTTGAGAGGGTGGAGGTGCAGCATACGGTTTAAGGTATCCACCCACCAGGAGCCCGGCAGGCGGGTGAGGCCGCCGTAATGCGCCAACTGGGTGAGGCGCTTTCCGTTCTGGAAGAGCAGGCCCCGCTGCAGGGTATAGGGGAAGTGGTTCTTCCATGCCTCCGCCCAGGGCATGAGCTCGATGTCTTCTGCGGTGGCGTTTATGGAATTAAAAGGGTGTTTGCCCTGCAGGGCCGGCACGGAATCCAACGGCAACTGCCAGAGCTTCAGCGACAGGGCGGTGCCGTTGCCGGACAGGGATTGTTCCCACTTCGCTGGAGCGATATCAGACCCCTTTACAATCACTTTAGCCCCTGGCGCCGCCTCGTATGCAATCATCCGGTGGGCGCTCTCGCCACCCCTGGCCGGGCGGATGGCTTCCCGATACACGCCGGAAAAGATAACCGCTTTTTCTCCGGGCTGTAATATTTCCGCCGCCCGCCCGATGGTTTTAAAGGGCAGTGCCCGGCTGCCCGGGTTCCGGTCGGCGGCCTCCGGATGCAGCTGGCTGACGTAGTAGGTTTTGCGGTACTCCGTACTGTCTTCCCAGAAGGGAAAGGGCGTGCCGTCGGGTAGTTGCTGGGCATTGGCGTTCAGGCTGCTGAGAAGGAATAAGCTTATTAGGAGCGGAAAAGCAACTTCAGCATGGGCCGTCACCGGAACCCCTCCGGCTCTCCTTGGAAGGGGAGAGCAGCCTCCCCGCCATGCGGAAGTAATTTTTCCACCAACCCTCAAGCCAGGAACCATATAACCATTCAGCCATCTGACAATCCAGCAATGCAACACTCTACTCCAAACGCCCGAGCATAAAGCTTTTAATGCTCTACATACAAAGCAGCTCGAGCAGACTACTGCCGCCAAGAAAACAAGAATGTAACAATTTAGCAATGTAACAATCCGCTTCCAGAAACCGGGATCAAAGCATGTCCGGCTCGGCAGCCAAATCAGTATAGGTGAACTATCAATATCCGGGCACTTCCTCATCGGCAATCAATTAAAACGTGAATACTCTCCTCATCCTCCTTGTCATTGCGCAGTTGGAAGGCCCCGGCCACCTCTTCCAGCTTGTACCGATGGGTCACCATCTCCACGGTATTGACCAGGCCGTCTTGCACCAGTTGCAGCCCTTCCTGCCAGAAACGGCGCATGTCGATGTCGCGCTTGGGTTCGGTGGAGTAGATGTCCACCCGCTTTTTGTGCATTTTAAAGAAGTCGAAGGGTTTTTCGCAGGGGCCGATGCAGCCGTACATGACGATGCGCCCGCCAAAAGCGCAGGCATCCAGGGCGTCTATCATGCCGGCGCCTTCCAGCAGGCAGGGGATGACCACGTCAAAGCCGTCGGGGAAATCCTCGCCTACGATCTCCATGGTGGGCGTTTCTTCATCGGGGATCAGATAGGTGTGCGTAGCGCCGTATTTTTTCGCCAGCCGGAGTTTTTTCTCCCGCAGGTCGGTCACCACCAGGTTTTTTGGGCTGAACAGATTGATCACCTGTGTCATGGCCAGCCCGCTGACCCCCTGCCCGGTGACCAGCACATTGGTGTTGGCACTGATGTCGGCGAGCCGGGCGGCGTGCAGGATACCCGGCAGCACTTCCAGCGAGCTGATCTCCTCATCGGGGAAATCGTCGGGCACTACTTTCACATTGAAGGGGGAGCAGACGATGTACTCGGCAAAAGCGCCCCAGACGTAGCGGCAGGATACCTTCTGCCCCTTTTTCAGCGTGTGGACGTTCTTTCCCACCTTATCGACGATGCCGGACACTTCATGGCCCAGCCGGCCGGGGTAGGAGACAAATTCCGCCCGGCGAATGCCCCGGTAGGTTTCTATATCCGAACCGCAGATGCCTACATAGAGTATCTTAATGCGGATCTCCTCCTCTCCGGGCTCGGGAATTTCGGCGTATTGCATGGACATCCGGTAGGGTTCATCCAGGACGGCCACGCGTTGAGCGTTGGGATGATCGGCAGAGACGAAATTCAGCCCCGCCAGTTGCATTTTAGAAGCCATGGTTCATTCGTTTATGGTTATGGTTTCAGAAAAGGGGCCTTTGCGGTTCCAGTAGTCTACGGCCCGCACCCTGTACTGGTACCCCTTTGCCTCCTCGGAAGGGTGGGCAAAGCCTTCGGCAATGAGGTTGGCCGGATTGGCCTTCCGGAATGCTTCTTCGCCGGGAGCTTTGGCATATACCTCATAGCTTAGCACATGATCGGTGGCGCCACTTTCCCACAGCAGCATGGCCATATCCTCTCCGTTGAGGCCTTTGTATTGGCGATATTCCAGGCCCTGTACCTGCCCGGGGGCTTCCCCCTGTCGGGCAAGCAACAAAAAGCTGACCCCGCTGGCGGGAAAAGCAATATCCTGGGCGAAGCGCCTGCCTTTAATGTTTACGTCCCTGATCTCTATGGCCTGAGGTTCCATGGCTTCGGCCATTTTCAGGTATTGCTCCGTGCTGGGGTTTTCCGGGCTGCCCATTTGCTGCCAGGCGCGGTAGGGGTTGGTGTGTTCATCGTCGATGCGGTAGTGAACGAGCTTGTATTCACCGTCTTCGAGGCCTTGAAGGTTGAGCTCGATGGTAGCCCCCTGGTTGCTTAGGGCTTTGCGGTGTGCTTCCGGCGCTTCCATGGCCGGTTTCCAGTTGAGGGCCCTAAGATCAATTTCAGGTTTGTTGTAGGCCATGATGGCCACATCGCCCTTGTCGCGGGTAGTGACGATGGCGCCCAGGTTGGGCAGTTGATGGCCATCGATGCCCTTTACCTCATATCTTTGGTGGCCCAGCAGTTCCATGAGGTTCATTACCGTCAGGGAAGGTTGTTTTATGAGGTAGAAGCGTTCCACAGGGGTGCGTTCATCCTCTTCCGGGCTGACTGCCCGGCCGCCGCCCGTGCGGGAAGCGCCACGGGTATCCTGATCGTTGTCACCGGGCAGGAAGCGCGCCAGCTGGGTGCGTTTTCCCCAGCTTCCCAGGAAACCGTGGTCGTTGCTGAGCAGGCGGTAGTTGAGGCCGACGGAGTCGAGGATCAGGCGGTTGTGGAGGTCAACGGACTGAGCGATAAAAGCCGCATACCAGGGGCCGGTGCGCCAGTAATAGGGGATGCCCCAGCCGGCGATGGGGTCGGCCTCGTCGTTGCCTACGGGCAGTTCGCGGAATTGGGGATAGTCGTGCTCCACATAACGCCAGGTTTTCAGTTCCTGCTCAACCATCTGATGGGGGTGGTCCTTGCGGTGGATGGTGATGAAGTCGATCCGCACGCCGGTTTCTCCGGTGAAGTAGTTCTTGCCCCAGGCGCAGTGTTCCAGCAGCAGTTTTAAAAATACATTTTCATCTTTCACACTGCCCGGCCCGCCGAACATCAGCTTCGGGTTGGCCTCTTTCAGCCCTTCGGAGCAGGCATCGTAATAGTTGAGGAATTTAATGTAGCCGTCGCTCCAGAAGTGCCAGATGTCGGGCTCATTGGTGGTTTCGAACCACCAGCTGCTTACCACGTCCTCGCCATAGCGCCCGATGAGGTGTTGGGCCATATCCCGGACCAGCTTTTTCCAGGCATGGAGGTCTTTCTCATCGGAAAAGTCCACCTTGCGTTCCGCAGGCCGGCCCATGATCTCGAAGATCAGGCGGATATCGTTGTCTACGATCTTGTCCAGCTTGCGGTCCAGGGCAGACCAGTCGTAGGCCTGCTTTTCCGTACCGAAGCTGCTGACTTTCACATGGTCCAGCAGATAGTGGGGCCGGATGAATTCGATGGCCCGGGAGGCTTTCAGGTAATTGAGCGTCATTTCCATATCCGGATAGTCCAGCAGGTCGGAAGGGGAGAAGCCGGTGCTGCGCCAGTAGTGGGGCAGGGGCCGGGATTCGGATTGCAGCTTGGCGGAATAGGCGACTTCCAGCGCCGGTTGAGCTACAGCGGTAAAAGTAGCTATCCAGGCCAGAAAGCTGGTAAGCAGGAGTCTTTTTTTCATAGTATTTACGGTTACAAGCTTAGGGCGCGATGATCATTACAGAATAAGAGCTGTCGAGGCTTTCATTCTTAAAGTTCTTTTGAAAGCTGGCTTGTAATCAGTAGTTTTGAGAGAGCCGGCTTCCAGTTAATCAATTCCCCGATAAAAAATGGCCAGATACGCCTATTTGCTTATTTGCGGCTGCCTGTGGCTGGGAGTGTTTGCCCAGAACCGTGTGCCTGCCGATAAAACCCTTTATCTGGAGGACAGTATCCCCATGTATTTTATGTATATTCCTCCCGGCAGCTTTATGATGGGCAGTGAGGAAGGAGAGCCGGGACGGGATAGCGACGAGGGCCCTCGTCAGGAAAAAAAAGCCGGAAAAGGCTTCTACCTGGGCCAGTACGAAGTTACCCAGGCCCAGTGGCTGGCGGTGATGCACCACAACCCGGCCGTTTTTCAGCAACTGCCTTCGCATTTGGAGCAGCCGGTTGAAAATGTATCCTGGACGGATTGCCAGGAGTTCATTGAAAAACTCAACCGTATGGGTATCGGCACTTTCCGCCTGCCTACGGAAACCGAGTGGGAGTACGCCTGCCGGGCGGGCACGGAGACCCGCTTCTACTGGGGGGAAGAAGAGGATTGGACGGTGCACCATTACGCCTGGGCCAATTCCCGCTCCATGGCCCGGCCGCATGCCGTTGGCCAAAAGCCGGATAACGCCTGGGGCCTGTACGATATGTCGGGCAATGTCTGGGAATGGTGTTCCACCCATTATGGCCCCTACGGCCAGCCGGAGGCGGCAGTGGATAGCCTGAGGGTGTTCCGCGGTGG
>CAYVVK010000515.1:0-2470 GCA_964454855.1 uncultured Phaeodactylibacter sp.
GCACTTCGCCCCAGCCTTCCTGCAGGCTCTTGCCCATTTCGTAGGAAACCAGGCGGCCGAGAGCATCCTTATGTTTACGCAGTTCCAGGCCGTACTGGCGGACGATCTCCCCGCGCCTGGGTGCGGGAATGGCCCGCCAGGTTTTAAAAGCCGCCTCTGCTTTTTCGATGACGTGATCGTACTCTTCCCGGGTGGTCATGCTGACCTGGCCGATGGCCTCGCCATCTACCGGAGAGAAGGACAATATGTATTTCCCGGAATCAGAAGTTTCCAGGCCGGTGCTGGTGCCGGCATTGTATTCCTTAAGCCCCAGCTCTTTGAGAAATTGCTTTTCCATTACTTCCATCACAAAAATTTGGTTTTATCTATTTGGCGCAAAATTAGGAAAAATGGGCAGAAATGAACAATCGGCCGTTCGATACCCCATTCCTTTTTACCTCCGAAAGCGGACATCCCTTACTCCCCCAACAACTCCTTAACCACCGAAGAAATGGCTTTGCCATCGGCGCGGCCCGCCAGCCTCTTGGTGGCGATGCCCATCACCTTGCCCATGTCTTTCATGGAGCCGGCGCCCACTTCGTCGATGATGCTTTTCAGTTCGCTGCGCAGTTCTTCTTCGCTCAGCTGCTTTGGCAGATAGCGTTCGATCACGTCGATCTCTTCCCGTTCGGTCTGGGCGAGGTCTTCCCGGTTCTGTTTTTCGTAGATCTCCAGAGAATCTTTGCGTTGTTTGACCAGTTTCTGGAGGATCTTCATTTCCATTTCAGGGCTGACCTCGTGCTTGGAACCGCTGGTCTTTTCCAGCAATATTGCTGACTTGATGGCGCGAATGCCGCGGAGGGCAGCCTGGTCTTTGGCTTTCATAGCGGTTTTGAGGTCCTGGTTGATACGGTCTTCTAAACTCATGATTAATTTTGTTTTTTTCAGGCGTATTTTCCCGATGGTTGATGCGGGTATAATAGAGAAGCCGCCCGGGCTGTCAATGTTTACTCCTCCTCCTGTCTTTCTTCGATCCACCGGGTTAGCTGTACGAAATCTTCATGGCTGAGGCGTTCCGGGCGTTGGTTGAAAAAGGTGTCTCCCAGCAGAGGGTCTCCTTTAATGAAGGCCTTCATGGTATTACGCAGCATCTTGCGGCGCTGGCTGAAGGCCTGTTTGACTACGCGGCGGAAGAGCCGGGCATCACAATCCGGTTCGTATGCTTCTTTGCGCAGGAGCCTTATGACTCCCGATTTCACCTTTGGAGGAGGATTGAACTGCCCTCTGCCTACGGTGAACAGGTATTCCCCCTCGTAATAGGCCTGGACGAGCACGCTGATCACCCCATAGGTTTTGCTCCCCGGGGGAGCAGTGACCCGTTCGGCCACTTCCTTTTGGAACATGCCCACCATTTCCGGTATGTAGGCTCTGTTTTCCAGCATTTTAAAAAGGATCTGGGAAGAGATATTGTAGGGGAAATTTCCAATGAGGCCAAAGGGTTTCTCCTGCATCAGTTCCTGGAGAGGCGCTCTGAGAAAATTACCGCGCACCACCTGGCCTTTCAGCGCCGGAAAGTGTTTATGAAGATAGGCCACCATATCCTGGTCGGCTTCTACGGCGATCAGCTCATAGGGCTTGTCGAGCAGGAACTGGGTGAGCATCCCCCGGCCGGGGCCGACTTCCAGCACTTTACCGTATGCCTGGCCGGCGAGGCTGAGGCTATCGGCAATGCGGGAAGCGATCTTTTCACTGTTTAAAAAATGCTGGCCGTATGATTTTTTTGCTCTCATAAGCAGTATAGGTCGAAAAGAAAGCGCGAAAAGTTTTATCAGCCACAAACTTTTCAGGCTCAGCTATATATTTTTATTTTTACGCACATTTGCGGGAATTGCTCCGAAGATAGCATTCCCGTTGGGAATTTCCCAAAGTAAAGCTGCTGTGGCACTTGCATATAAAACCAAACAATGGAAAAATTCAAAATAGGGTTCAGTATTGGTGACATCAACGGCATCGGCCTGGAAGTGATCCTGAAAACCTTAGCCCATGAGAAAATTACGGACATTTGCACTCCAATAGTATACGGATCTTCTAAAGTGGTATCTTATCATAAGAACATCACGGGAGACGATATCGATTTCAATTCCACCGGATCTGTGGATAAACTTTATCACGGCAAGGTCAACATCGTCAACTGCTGGGAAGAAAATGTCAACATCACCCTGGGCAAACCCACTGAGCTGAGTGGAAAATATGCCTACATCTCTCTCGACCGGGCTACCCGCGACCTCAAGGCGGGCCTGATCGATGCTCTGGTGACCGCTCCGATCAGCAAAGAGGCCATGAAGATGGCCTCCTTCCCTTACCCTGGCCACACGGAATATCTGGCTAAGGAACTGGGCCCGGGGGAAGGGCTGATGTTCATGATCAATGACGATATGCGGATCGGCCTGGCCACCAACCACCTCCCGGTGCGGGAAGTGGCCGGCGCACT
>CAYVVK010000515.1:2480-5112 GCA_964454855.1 uncultured Phaeodactylibacter sp.
AGCTGGTCATGGAAAAGATACAGGTGATGCACCAGTCTCTAAAAGCTGATTTTGGCTTCGAGCGCCCTTCGATCGCCGTGCTCGGCCTCAATCCCCATGCCGGCGACGGCGGCGTGATCGGCGATGAGGAAGAAAAAGTCATCCGGCCCGCCATCGTGGAACTGAAAAAGAAAGGAATGCTCATCATGGGCCCTTTCCCCGCCGACGGCTTCTTCGGCACCGCGCAATACCGAAAGTTCGATGCCATCCTTGCCATGTATCACGATCAGGGGCTTATCCCCTTCAAATCGTTTTCCTTCGGGAAAGGCGTAAACTATACGGCCGGCCTGCACCAGGTACGCACCTCTCCTGACCACGGTACAGCCTTCGACCGGGCCGGCAAAAATGAGGCGGACCCGTCCTCTTTCCGGCAGGCGCTTTTCCTGGCGCTCGACATTGCCAGGAACCGCCGGCAGTATGCGGAAATGCATGAAAATGTACTGCTGCGCCGGGACAAGCCCGCCGAGGTAGAGGGAGAGGACGAGATCCTTACCGAGGAAGATTGAGCTCGTGTATTGGTCGCCGGCTTTACCAAGTTCTCGTTTTTTTCTTCGCTGGAAATGTTTTTCATGCCATATGAAAAACTATGCCCCTGCGCTGCTATTTCATATAATTAGTGCGTGCCCTGCCGGTGGGAGGCCTTACATTGCCCTGCCTTAACTACCCGGCCGGAAAATCGTGTGTTTTCACAACGGCCAGATATTAAGCCTATGATGCGTTTATTTACTTTTCTCTTTCTGGTGTTTTGGGCCGCCGGCAGTTTTTCCCAAACCTCCTTTACGGTGAGTGGCACGGTCACTGATGAAAGCAGTGGCGAATTGCTGATCGGCGCTACCATTCTGGTGCCGGAGCTCGGCCTGGGAACGGCGACCAATGAATACGGCTTCTACTCCCTTTCCCTGCCGGCGAGAGATACGGTAGAGGCGCTGTTCAGCTATGTAGGCTTTCAGACGAAAAAGCGGGAAATGTTCCTCCGGCAGGATACCACACTGAAAGTGGCGCTATCCACAGGTGTTCAGCTGGAAGAAGTAGTGGTCAAGGCCAATTCTTACCAGGAACAGCTGCTGTCTACCGAAATGAGCGTAGAGGCTGTTTCCACCCGAGAGGCCAGGCTCATCCCCGTACTGCTGGGAGAAAGTGACATTCTCAAGGCGGTGCAGCTCAAGCCCGGTATTCCTTCGGGTTCGGAGGGCACTACCGGCCTGTTCGTCCGCGGAGGGAGCAATGACCAGAACCTCATCGTGCTCGATGAAGCCCTGGTGTACAACGCCAACCACCTCTTCGGGTTTTTCAGCACCTTCAATACAGATGCGGTAAAAGACCTGAAAATATACAAGGGAGGCTTTCCCGCACAGTACGGCGGGCGCCTGTCTTCCGTGATCGATGTGAAACTGAAGGAGGGCAATAACCAGAAGTTCTCCGGTTCGGGGGGCATAGGCCTCATCTCTTCCCGCCTCACACTCGAAGGCCCCATCGAGAAAGGCCGTTCCTCCTTTATGGTGTCCGGCCGGCGTACCTATGTCGATATTTTTACCCGCATCGTCAACCAGGCTAATGAGGCTAACGAGGACTTTACGCCGATTCCCGATTACTACTTCTACGACCTCAATACAAAGATCAACTTTGAACTGGGAGAAAAGGACCGGCTCTTCCTCAGCGGTTATTTCGGCAGAGATGTATTTGGCGTGGCCGGTGATTTCTTCAACTTCGATTTCGACTGGGGCAACGCCACCGGTACTGCGCGCTGGAACCACGTCTTCTCGCCCAGGCTGTTTGCCAATACGGCTTTTACTTACTCAGACTACCAGTACAACATAGAGAACCGGATCACGGGCTTTTCCTTTCGGGTGGGGTCCAATATCCGGGACGCCAACCTGAAAACGGATTTTTTCTATGCGCCCAACAACCGCCATACCATACGTTTCGGGGGCAATGCCACCTACCATCAGTTTACGGTAGGCCGGCTCAAGGCGGGAAGTGATGACGGCCTGGTCAATTTTTCCGCAGGGCAGGATTTTGATGGCACCGAATTCGGTGCTTATATCTCCGATGAGATTGAATTGTCCGACAAGATCAGCCTCAATGCCGGCCTTCGTTTCAGCGGCTTTCACAATGACGGCACGCTGTATACTGCTCTGGAGCCCCGTTTTTCCTCACGCTTCAGCCTGAGCCCGCGCCTGGCCTTTAAGGCGAGCTATTCGCGGATGAACCAGTATCTGCACCTGGTATCCAGTGCAGGAGTGGCCCTTCCCACGGATGTGTGGTACCCGTCTACCGCCGGGGTAAAACCTCAGCTTTCCGACCAGCTTGCTGCGGGCTTCTCCTATCTGTTGGGCCAGCAGTATTTTGTCAGCCTGGAGGGCTATTACAAGACGCTGAAAAACCAGTTGCAGTTCGTTGATGGGGCACAGCTTTTTGCCAATGACGAGTTGGAAGAGGAATTCGCCATCGGGCAGGGCAGGGCCTACGGCCTGGAGTTCAGCATTGAAAAGAAACAGGGCCGCCTGACCGGCTGGCTGGGCTACACCCTGGCGCGTATCCGGCTCAGTGATTTCGAAACGGTGGACCCCGCCGGGCGCTTCGCTCAGGAAAC
>CAYVVK010000516.1:0-5104 GCA_964454855.1 uncultured Phaeodactylibacter sp.
GTGCTCGGCCGTAAGGTGGGCAACCGGGCGATGTTCTGGGGCGCGGTGGGTGGCACCATCCCCGACCTCGACGTCTTTGCCAATACCGTAGCCGGCGAGCTGAGCGCCCTAGCCTTCCACCGCGCCATCACCCACTCTTTTGCCTTCGCTTTCATCGCGCCTTTCTTCCTGGGCATGCTGGTGCATCATCTTTACGAGAACAAGCCTGGTTTCTGGCAGGCCTTCTTTAAGGTTTGGCTATTCCTCATCTTACTCATCGGTGCAGGCACTATTTTTATGCCTATTCCGCTTGTTGAGGTGCTCAGGATCGCCCTGGCGGTGAGTGGCGTCATCCTGTTTTTCCCGCTGGTGGCTCATCTGCGGCGTAAGTTCAGCAAGAAAAAGCTGCCCTTCGACAACCCCTCCTGGAAAGGCTGGACGGCCCTTTTCTTCTGGGCCATCTTCACCCACCCCCTGCTCGATGCCTGCACCACCTATGGCACCCAGCTTTTTCAGCCGTTCTGGGACTACCGCGTGGCTTTCAACAACATCTCGGTGGTGGACCCGCTCTATACCCTGCCCTTCCTGCTCTTCGTCCTCATCGTGCTGACGCTGAACCGCCAGAACGGCCTGCGCACCACCTTTAACTATATAGGTATAGGCGTGAGCTCCGCCTATCTGCTGTTCACCTTTTTTAATAAGGTGAAGGTAGACCGGATCTTCGAGGCCTCGCTGCAACAGCAGGGCCTGCAGTACGAACGATATATGACCTCTCCTACCATTTTCAACAACATCCTCTGGCAGGGCGTAGCAGAGGGGGACACGGCGTACTACCACGGCATGTATTCACTGCTGGACGAAAAACCGGCGGTGCAGTCCTTCACCGTGATCCCGAAGAACCACCACCTGATTAAAGGTATCCGGGAAGAGCGGCCCCTGCGCATCCTGCGCTGGTTTTCCAGCGGCTACTATTGCATTATGGAGCGGGCCGACGGCAGCCTGCAGTTTAACGACCTGCGCTTCGGCACTCTCAGCCAGAGCTTCGACGAGCCTTCGGATTTTGTGTTCAGCTTCATCCTGGAGGAGAAAGACGGGAAGGTGATCGTGCGCCAGAGCCAGGAGCCGCCGCGGGATGCGGGGAAGGCGTTCGAGGCGCTTTGGGAGCGGATTAAGGGGATATGAGGCCGCGTGTTTGGGTGTATTTGTGTGGAGGTATTGAAGGGCTTGCCTTGAAGTCAAAATGCTACTTTCCAGGAGGATTGGGCCTGCAGGCTTAAGGTTGTATGGCGAGGCGGCTAAAGCCTGCCCCGCCATACAACCCGCCTGGGTGGCTTGGTGATTTTGGTTGGTATAAGTAGCCGGAGTATTTACAGCTTAGCCCAGCCTCAGAACACGATTTGACAGCTCAGCGAGTAACCTTAGAGCAATGGCCGGTAGGGCCATTGTAGGAGATAAAGCCTTTTCTAACTGCACGGACTATTGTATATGATGAGATGATGAAAAGCGGAAATTGATCATACTACCCCTTCCGCCCGCAACACTTCTTATACTTCTTCCCACTCCCGCAGGGGCAAGGGTCATTCCGCCCTACCTTTTTGCCCTTTCGCTCGAAGGCGCCCTGCCTTTCTGAATTATGGAGTTGACTGGAAGAAAAGGAAGCCGGGCTCTCCAGCTCTGCTTGAGGATATTCTTTACGATATTCCTCATCGTATTTCATGCGGTAATAATGCCAGGTGGTTATCGCCTCTTCGTACCGCTCAAAGATGTTCCGGCCTACTCGTTGTTTGCGCTGATCGGGGGAATATTTCCCCATGCCCGATTCGATGGAAGCGTAGTCACCACATATCCCGTCGTAAACAAAACCTCTGTCGTACAGCTTCCTGATCAGGGGCAGCAGCTCTCTTCCTTCGAAATAAAGCGTGTCCGCTATCATTGCGGAAATGACATCCTCATCGATGGCCGGGTTGTCATCGTCCATGGCGAGAAAGGACTCGAAAACGGAGCGGTACCATTGCAGCACTTCATACTGCTCAGGCCACAAAGTTGTTCAATCTCCACCGAAGAATTATCTTTGGATGAAAACACCACATGCCATTCACCAAAGGCCAAAGCGTACAGGTAAAAGCAGAGCAAAAGGATGAGGATACCGGTATTTCCATTGCCGGCTGGTCGGGAAGGATCATTGAGGTGCACGATGACTACAGCACCGTTGAGCTGGAGTGGGACAGCCCCACCCTGTACCAGATGCCTCACGACTATATTCGCCGATCCCTTGAAGGAGGGTACGATTATTTCCGTTATTACATCGAACCTGTCAACCTCGAGCCTATCGAGCCCAGGGACGCTCCTCAGGAGGTGAAGGAGGCACAGGATGAGCTGGAAGCCCACTATGAGGAATACGAAAGGTACGGGACAATGCCCCCACCGTTCTCAGAAATAGAACGAGAAGCTCCTGCTGAGGAAGTAATACAGGCGGCCAGCGACACTAAAGGCCAACTGCTCGCCCAACTGAAAACCATCGAGGGCAGCGGCTCCTTTGCCGTTTCCGGAACCAACGCCTTCACCCTCCCTGGCCTGGAGATCGAAGGCGTAGGCGAGATCGGCTTTCCCGTACCCCCTGTCCAGCTTCAGGCCATCATCAAACGGGCCAGAAAGGCGCCCTTCGGCAAAGGCAGCCAGACCATCACGGATACTTCGGTGCGCAGCGCCTGGGAGGTCGACGCCGGCCAGCTGTCTTTCCAAAACAAAGAATGGGAGAAAGCCCTGCAGAAAACCGTCAAAAAGGTAAAAGAGGGCCTGGGTATAGAAGGGCCGGCCATAAATGCTTCGCTGTACAAACTGCTGATCTACGAGGAGGGAGACTTTTTCCTTTCTCACCAGGATTCGGAGAAGGAGCCGGGCATGTTCGCTACCCTGGTGGTGGGCCTACCCTCTACCCATAGTGGCGGAGAGCTGTCCATCCGCTTCGATGGCAGGGAGGAAACCGTCGATTTCGCCCCGGCTGCCAGTACTTATCAGATGCCGTTCGCCGCTTTTTATGCCGACTGTGAGCACGAGATTAAGCCGGTCACTTCCGGCTATCGGGTGTGCCTGGTGTACAACCTGCTACAGGCAGCCGATGCCCCGCGGATCAGTAGCCCCCGCTTTCAGAAGCAGGTAGAGGAAATGGCGGAACTACTGAGGCCCCTGGCCGGCTATTACGAGTGGAAGCCCCTGGCCGTGCTGCTGGGGCATCAGTACACGCCCGCCAACTTCTCGCTGGCGCAGCTGAAGCTACACGACCGCCCCCGCGCCGAAGCGCTGATGGAGGCCGCCGAAAAGGCCGGCTATTTCGCCAGCCTCGGCCTGGTGACGCTCTACCTGATGGGGCAGCTGGAAGGAGCTGATGATTACTATTTCAGCCGCGGGCGATACTATGATTACGATGATGATGGGGCGTCTAGCGGCGGCACTATGGGAGAGGTCTACGAGGAATACATGACGGTGAAACACTGGGGCGAAAGCGATGCCCCGGGTTTGGGAGAAATACACATCCGGCAGGAAGACATCATAGCTGAGTTCGACATGGGCGAGGAAGACCCCATCGAGCAGGAGGAAGAAGGCTATACCGGCAATGCCGGCATGACCATACAGTACTGGTACCACTACGGCGCCGTGATCCTCTGGCCCAGGAATAAGCACTTTGAAGTACTGGCCAGCAAACCCGTTTCCGTAAGGCTGCAGTGGATAGGCTACTACCTCCGGCACTGGGAAGATACCCATGCGCAGGAGTACACCCGGAAGCTGCTGGCCAGCCTTCCGCTGGAGAACCTGAAGGAAATAACCAATTATAGCCCTCCAGATTTCAGTGTGGTAGCTTTGGCTTTTGCCAAGATCCGAGAGGAAAGTTTTCTCCAACAACACGGCCAGGCCGTACTGCCGGCAGTATTTAAACACATTGCAGTGGAAGCCTGGCTGCCCCTGATACAGGCATACGATCCGGCTGTTTTTAACTCGATCTATCAAAAAGCCGCCGATACAAATGATGTATACCTGATCCGCCATCTCACGGAGGTATTGACGGCATTGGATGAGTTAAGCTCTCCCGAAGTGAAAGCCTTCGTGGCCGATCAGGCGGGGCAGCTGCCGGATTATCTCCGCAAGGCCGAGCTCCACAAGTTGGAGGCCGTTTCTTACTTTTCTCCTGCCGTAGAATATGGCCAGAAACGGCAGGAAGCAGCCACCGCCATTGTGGAAAACATCCTGGCCCTCAGCCCGCACAAAGAAGGCGATCCGAACTGGATTGAAGCCATGCTGGAACGCATTACCCAGCCCCTGCCCCGGGCGTACGCCAACCGAGTGCTGGCGCCCATTCTGCTTTCGGGAAAATACAGCTCCCGCCCGCTGGCGCAAAAGCTGTCCGATATTTGCATCCGGGACCTGCAGGCCCGAACTAAAGTAAAGCCTACCCCACCACCCGACTGGAAGCGGCCCACCCCCCAATCGAAACACCATCAGCACCTTTTTGACATCCTCCATCCCTTCCTCAGCTCGCCCACCCAGCGGGTATTTGACTATGTCAGAAACCAGTCTGAAAGATCCGAAATGGAAAGGGCCATCAACAGCGTGGACATAGACCTGAAAATGGAAACCATTCAGAAAGGCCGGCCTTATACGCTGCGCCTCACCAAGACCCAGGCGGCCTACGAACGCAAGCTGAAGGAATGGGGGGAGGATGTGGCGCTGCTGGAGCAGTTAAGAGCTTGTTTGGAGGCCAATCTTTGAGCTGCCCAGACGGGCCACTTTCCTGCCTGCCGAAGTGTTCGGCACGCAGGCAGGTTTGACGATACTACGTTGCTTTTTTTGCCCGCCCGTACGGGTGCACTTCAAAAAGACGCCTTGTCTCATCAAAACCTGCCTGCCAGGGAGCCTGGCGAGCAGGCAGGCGCTGCCCTGGGCTGCGGTGTTACAGCCCTACAGGCTGTGGTGTAGCCCCGTTGCGCCTCCGTGCATGTCCCTCGGCAGGCAGCCTGCGGTATCGGGGTACATTGCCCGGCGCCACCACCTGGAAGCTTTAGCCTAACTGAGCAGGCTGCCCAATACGGGCCCGTCCGGGAAGGCCTGGCACAGCCTTAGCATCCACGAG
>CAYVVK010000517.1:0-5101 GCA_964454855.1 uncultured Phaeodactylibacter sp.
CGCCCAGGACTTTCCACCGGGTACCAATGTCACCGCCATCTGGACGCTCGATGGAGGGTTCTGCGGGGAAGCCTCCCAGGATACGGTGGTGATCAATTATCAGCAGAACCCGGTAGCGGCCGACGATGAGATGGGAATCGAGTTTGCCGTAGAAACTTCGGTCAACGTACTGGCCAATGACGAGGCGCCTCCCAATTCCTTCATCAATATCCTGCAGGGGCCGGCACGCGGCAATGCGCGGGTGATCAGCGATAGCGAGATCTCCTATCTGCCGGATGCCGATTTCGTAGGGGAAGACCAGGTCATATACGAGCTGTGCAGCGAAGGTTGCGAGTGTTCGGAAGCAGTACTCACCCTTCGGGTCGGTGAGGATGTGGCCTGCGAAGCGCCTTCCATTATTACGCCCAATAATGACGGCATCAACGATGTGTTCATCGTGCCCTGCCTGCTGGATGAGGCACAATTCCCGGACAGCGAGGTGAGTATCTTCAACCGCTGGGGGGATGAGGTCTTCAATTCGGCCAGGCCCTATCGAAACAATTGGGACGGCACCTTCAACGGGGAAGAATTGCCGGCAGACACTTACTTCTACATCGTAAACTTTGGCGATGGCAGAGAGCCCCTTACGGGATACCTGCTCATTCAGCGTTAATCATAATCCCTGTCGGCAGTGGCGCCTGTGTTGTGCCGCTGCCGCTGAAAACTGAAATACCAAGCCATGAAAAGAATTTTTACCACCATATTTTTGATGATGGCTGCTCTGCTGGCCTTCGGGCAACAGGAAGACCAGTTCACGCAGTTTATGCATTACAAGCTGGGGTACAACCCCGCTTATGCCGGCAGCACCGGAGGCACCAGGGTTACCGCCATGGCGCGCAACCAGTGGATAGGACTGGATGGGGCGCCGCAGTCTCAGCTCATCACCTTCAACATGGCGGCGCTGGACAGCAAGAAGCTGGGCATTGGCGCCAGCCTGATGCGCAATACCATCGGCGTGACCGACCGGTATACGCTGGAGGGCGATTACGCCTATCGCTTCCTGCTGGGCAATGGCTATCTGGGCATTGGCCTGTCGGCCTCCATCCGGATGATCCGTGTGAATTTTGACGAGGTGAGGGCCACCCAGCCCAAGGATACAGATTCGGCTATTCCGGTGGGCTTCCAGAGCCGTTATGTTCCTAACTTCGGGGCGGGCATCTACTATAATACCGAAAATTTCTACTTCGGCTTTTCGGCGCCCCGCCTGCTGGAGAACAGCATCGACCTGGCCTCTGCCGGCGGAGTGCTCTCCAAGGAGGTGTCACATTTTTACGGCATGACGGGCTTTGTGATCCCCATCAAGGATGATGAGATCAAAATGCAGCCCCACCTCCTGCTGAAATACGTGGCCGGCGCGCCTTTCGATGCCGATTTCAACCTGAGCGTAACCTTTATGAATAAGATCACCACAGGTGCTTCCTACCGGATCGGCGGGTCCAAATCCAATCCCCTGGGAGAGTCCGTATCCCTGCTCTTTTCGGCGCAGGTCAGCAAATCGGTGCTCTTCGGCCTGTCTTATGATTATACCCTGACCGGGCTGCGTTCTTACAACAGCGGCAGTGTGGAAGGTTTTGTACACTACATAATAGGCGGGGAGGAGGAAGGCGCCATTTTTGAGAATCCCCGATTCTTTGATTAAGCCCGCTTGCACCGGAGCGGAAGTAGTATTATCTTATAATGGCCTTTTTCTCTTAAACCAATGCCCTATGCGATATATATGCCTGCTCATTCTGTTCCTTCCCTTTTTCCTGGACGCTCAGCCCGGCTCACATAATCGCCTGCGGAAGAACAGGAAAACAGCCCTCAACTCGGAAGTGGCCCTGCGGAATGTCACCAGCCTGAACACCGAGGCGCTGGAATTCTCCCCGGTCTTCTATGCCAACGGCATCGTGTTTGTCTCTTCCCGCCGCAAGAATGGCCCGGTGGACCCGCAGATCGGAGAGACCTTTTTTGAGCTGTTTTACTCCGAGCTGGACCCCAACGGCGTGCCTATGGAGCCGAAGTCCTTCTCCCTGCAGATCAATTCACAGGTTCATGAGGGGCCGGTGTCTTTCAACCGGGATGGAGATGTGATGTATTTCACCCGAAATAATCTCAGCCAGGGCATTCAGAAGGCGGACTCCAAGGGCAAGGTGGGCATGAAGGTCTACGAGGCCCGCCGTGGGCAGTTCGACTGGGAAGATGTAAAGGAGTTGCCGTTCAACAGCGATGAGTACTCCTGCATGCATCCTTCGCTGTCTGCCGACGGGAATATATTGTACTTTGCTTCCAACAAGCCCAAGGGAGGACAGGGCGGGCTGGACATCTGGGCCTCGCTGAAGCGCAATGGAGAATGGTCCGAACCCTTCAACATGGGCAGCCGGATCAATACGCCGGGAAACGACGCTTTCCCCTTCATCCACGAGAGCGGCACTCTGTTCTTTGCTTCCGACGGGCATAAGGGGTACGGTGGGCTTGACCTGTTCATGATAGACATCAGCCAGCCCGAATGGGGAGAGGTGGTCAACCTCGGCGAACCTTTTAATTCTAAAGAAGATGACCTGGGCGTCATCCTCAATCCGGACGGCAATATCGGCTACTTCGCGTCCAGCCGCCCTTCGGGTTTTGGAAAGGACGACCTCTATATGTTCGAGGCCCCGGAAGGCATTCAGGGTGTGCAGTTTCCGGAAATGGCCAATGCCGTCATTGCGGTTTACGATGAGAACAGCGGCCGAAAGCTGGAAGGGGCTACCGTGCGGATATTCGAGAAAGCGGCCAATGGCGGGGTAAAAGGCGGAGAGCTGTACGACCTGGAACTGCTGCCTTCACAAGGGGAAGAAGACCGGATGGTTTTCCGGCGGGTTCCCAAAAAAGAGGAAGATATCGATGCGCCCAAGTTTACCACGAATGCCAATGGGGAGGCCTACACCATGCTGAATATCGCCCGCGAATATGTGGTATTGGTGTCCATGCCCGGTTATACGACTAAAGAGCAGGAGTATCGGCCCGAAGGGAACGTCTTCAACCGGCCTGTAGAGGTAGGCCTGTCGCCCACCAACTGCCTCACCCTGAGCGGCCTGGTGGCCAGTACACCCTATAACAAGAAGATCCCCAATGTGCTCATCCGGGTCATCAACGGCTGCACCGGAGCAGAGGAAGTGGTGCGCACCAATATCAACGGCACCTTCGAGCACTGTATAGAAATAGGCTGCGAATTCACCATTATCAGCGAGCAGGCCGGGTACCTTCCCGATACGACAATGGTTTCTACTGTGAAGTTACGGAGCAAGCGCTCCTTTGCCATAGTAATGGAAATGGCTCCGGAGTCTACCAGCATTCTGCGAAAACCCATACAGGAAGGAGCGGTGATCCTGTTGCAGAATATCCACTACGATTTCGGCAAGTCCTCTATCCGCAAGGGGGAGGCCAAAGACCTGGAGGACCTGGTGCGCCTGATGAATGCCTATCCCAGCATGGAGATCGAGCTTATTTCTCATACCGATTGCCGGGGAGAGGAGGAATTCAACCTCCGGCTGTCGCTCGAGCGGGCGGAATCCGCCAAGCAGTTTCTGGTGAGCCGGGGCATAGCCGCGCGCCGCATCAAAGCATTCGGTTACGGAGAGGCCTTTCCGGCCAACCACTGCAATTGCGACATGAGCGTGCGCTGCACCGACGAAGAGTACGAGCTCAACCGGCGCACGGAAGTGAAGATCGCCCGCATCAATGAGCCCCTGGAGGTAGATTACGGCGGAGAGTAATTCACCCCCCTGCCGGGGAAAAAAACAATTGGGCTTTCGGCTGAACATTTTAGCCTGAAAACTTGCTTGATATATAAGAAATGCAAGCAAAACATTATTTAACCATAAAACCACACACAATGGCCGTAATGAAAGTATTAGAAATAATGGCGGAATCTCCGCAAAGCTGGGAAGATGCAACCCAACAAGCCATTAAGAAAGCATCTGAAACCGTGAAAAACATCCGTTCGGCTTATGTCAATGAGCACAGCGTGACGGTCAACAACAACAAGATCGCTACGTATCGTGTGAATTTGAAGATCACATTTGCTGTAGACTAAAACAGGCCTGGCCTTAGATGAAAGCCGGATGTAGAGAACTGCATCCGGCTTTTGTATATTGGGCGCTGTGAACGTCGGAACGTCGGAACGTCGAAAGTAAAATGAATACCTCCGGGGATGAAAAGAATACACTGGAACGATGGCCTCAATTTTCTCTCCAAAGTCCGGTTTGGCCGGCTGTGGAATGCCGGCAAGGTCATTCTTTCCTACTACCTGACGCGCCTGCTGAAGCGCCCCATTCAGTGGGGGCTGCCCATTACCATTTCCATAGAACCTACCACGGCCTGCAACCTGCGCTGCCCGGAATGCCCCAGCGGCCTGCGCGCCTTTTCCCGGCCTACGGGGAACCTCAGGGAGGATTTTTTCCGGAAAGTCATTGACGAATTGGCGGGGAAGCTGTTCTACCTCATTTTTTACTTTCAGGGCGAACCTTATATCAACCCCCATTTTCTAGACATGGTGGCCTATGCTCACCGCAAAGGCCTCTACACCATTACTTCCACCAACGGACACTTCCTGAGCCGGGAGAACGCCCGCCGAACGGTGGAGTCCGGCCTGGACCGGCTCATCATCTCCGTAGACGGCACCACGCAGGAGGTGTACGAAAACTACCGCAAGGAAGGCAAGCTGGAAGTAGTGCTGCAGGGCGCCCGCAATGTAGTGGAGATGAAACGCCAGATGGGCTCCCGTACGCCGCACCTCATTTTCCAGTTTCTGGTCGTGCGGCCCAACGAACACCAGATCCCGGAGATCTTCCGCCTGGCGGAGGAGATCGGCGTAGAGGAGGTCAAACTGAAGACCGCCCAGGTCTATGACTATGAGCAGGGCAACCCGCTCATTCCCCGCAATGAAAAGTACGCCCGCTACAAACGCCTGCCCGATGGCACGTACCGCGTAAAGAACAAGCTGCTGAACCACTGCTGGAAGCTCTGGCACGCCTGTGTCATCACCTGGGACGGCATGGTAGTGCCCTGTTGTTTCGACAAGGACGCCCGGCACCGGCTG
>CAYVVK010000518.1:0-5096 GCA_964454855.1 uncultured Phaeodactylibacter sp.
ACCCTGCCTGCTCTGCCCAGTTGCAAAATAAAAAACGCCGCCAGGGCACAAAGCAAATAAAACCATCCCGTTGCCGTGACCAGCGACTGTATGAAGGCATCTACCTGAGGGTTGGTGACGTATTCCCGCCAGGGCATTCCCAGCAGCGCTTCCACCGACCTTTTCATCCAGGCTTCATCCCAGAGCAGGGCACGATAAGGAGCATCCCAGATAAGGTGTTGCCAGGCCCTTCCCAGAAATACGGCAACTGTCGCGGCCTGGACCAGTAAAAACCCATCAGTGCCCGGCCGGGAAGCGTATTCCGGTTTTTCACCTGAGATAGAAACTTTCATGTGTGATATGATCGTCTTTTCAGCCCGAAAAACGAAAGCCCGGCTTCCAAGATTGCCTGTCTTCGAAACCGGGCTAAAGTTTTTTGTCATTCTGAGGGTCAGGCTTCCACCGAACTATTCATGAGGAAAGCCTTGAGGAAATCGTCGATGTCGCCGTCAAGTACCGCATCAGTCTGGCTGGTCTGGTGGCCGGTGCGGTGGTCTTTCACCCGCCGGTCATCCAGCACGTAGCTACGGATCTGCGAGCCCCACTCGTTTTTCTTCTTGTTGGCTTCCACTTTTTCCTTTTCCTCCAACTGTTTTTCCAGTTCCAGCTCATAGATACGGGACTTCAGCATTTGCATGGCCTTTTCCCTGTTCAGGTGCTGAGAGCGTTCCTGCTGGCATTCCACCACCAGGCCGGTAGGCAGGTGCCGCACGCGAACCGCAGATTCGGTTTTGTTGACGTGCTGGCCACCGGCGCCGCTGGCGCGGAAAGTGTCCCATTCCAGGTCGGCGGGGTTAACCTCTACCTCGATGCGGTCGTCCACCATAGGGTGTACGAATACGGAGGAAAAGGAGGTCATGCGCTTTCCCTGGGCGTTGAAAGGGCTGATGCGCACCAGGCGGTGTACGCCGTTCTCTCCTTTAAGCAGGCCGTAGGCAAAGTCGCCGTCGATCTCCAGAGAAACGGAGCGGATGCCCGCCACGTCGCCATCCTGACGGTTGAGTTCTGATATTTTAAAGCCTTGCCTTTCCGCCCACATGGTGTACATACGCAGGAGCATTTCCGACCAGTCACAAGCTTCGGTGCCGCCGGCGCCGGAGTTGATCTCGAGTATGGCCCCCAGTTCGTCTTCCGGCTTGTTAAGGGTGGAATGGAACTCCAGGGCTTCAATGGCTTCCAGAGCGTCCTCTAAGCGCGAGTCGATCTCTTTTTCCGACCCCTCTCCTTCTTTCAGGAATTCGTAGAGCACCTCCACGTCATCTACCAGGGCCTTCACTTTTTCAAATGAAGAGACCCAGTTTTTGTGGCTTTTGATCTCCTTGAGGATAGACTCCGCCCGTTTGGGGTCATCCCAGAAGTTGGGGTTCAGTGTTTGGTGTTCTTTATCTTCGATCTTTAACATCCGTTCATCGACGTCAAAGATACCTCCTTAGAGACCCAAGGCGGCTTTGCAATTCTTTCAGCTCTTCAGCTGTCATAATGCCTCCTTCTTTTGTTAAGGAAGCTTCTACAGAGAAACTTCCTGTTGGATTAAAAAATGTTTCAGGAATACAGGCGTAGCAAAATTTAAAATAAACCCGCCATGTGCTTTAAAGCAAACTATATAACAATGTAAAAGCAAAAAAGATGATGCCAGCAGGTTCTTATTTAACTTCTGCGAGCTCTACGTAAAACGCCAATTCCGATTTGGGAGGAATAGTAGGGGGCGAGCCCTGTTCTCCGTAGGCCAGTTCATAGGGAATAAAGAGCGTGGCCTTTGCGCCTTCCTTGAGCAGGGCGATGCCTTCATCCCAGCCCGGAATGACGCGGCCCTGTCCGAGGGGGAAGGAAATGGCCTGTCCACGCTGGAAGGAATTATCGAACATGGTGCCATCCATCAGTACCCCGTAGTAATGCACGGTAACCAGCTTTCCTGCTTCGGCCTGTTTACCGGTTCCTTCTTCATGAATGATGTACTTGAGCCCACTATCCGTTTCCTGGAGCTCATCCGTTAGTTCTCCCTCCTTGTATTTGCTCAGGGTTTCTCTCACCATTGCCTCCACGTCTCCCAGGCGGGCCTGAGCTTCAACGGCTTTCTGAGCCTGTTCTTCCTGGGCTTTCTGGGCCTCTTCCTGGTACTCTTCAGCAGATTTGATGTCCACCATCGCCACATCGTAATACATCAGGCTGGCGTTTTCAAAGCCACGCGGCTTGGTAGGCAGGGTATCCAGTTCGATCAGGACCGTTACGCTGTCCCCCACAGTCATATTCTGGAGTACGTCCTCGATGGGAGAAGGGCGGCGGTTAGGATTGTCCAGAGTAGGGATTTGCAGGAAAGGCGCAGCGCCCTGCATGCGGCTGGAGTAGACAACGCTGTCTCCATTGCGCATTTGCGCGTGAAAGTAAACGTACTCGCCCGGTTCGGGGGTTTCGCCTTCCAGGCCGGTATGTTTGATGTACTCGTATCCGCTCTCCGTCATTAGTTTTTCACCCCCCTGCTGGCAGGCGGCCAGGCTGAAGGCAAAAAGTAAAGCGAAATAAAAAGAAATTCGCATGGTAGTTTTATTGATATTGGTTATTGAAAAGCTAGGTATATATCGGGGCACAGGCCGGTTCAGGAATTTTGCTTGGCCAGCAGGCCCTTATAACGGGGAAGCAGGCTTTTGAAACGGCGCACGGTAGCCTGCAACGACTGAAAAGAATAGCCTCCGGAAGCATTCTTATGGCCTCCGCCCTTGAAATGCCGCTTGGCAATTTCCTGCACGGAGAAATCGCCCTTTGACCGGAGCGATAACTTAACGATCGTAGGCTGCTCGGTGATAAAAGCGGCCATTTTCACATTCCGCACTTTAAGGAGATAATTGACGATGCCTTCGGTATCTCCCCTTTTTATGTCGAAGTTAGAATAATCTTCCTTGGTTAGGGTAATAATTCCGGTATTAAATTCTTCCAGTATTTCCATCCGGTTATGGAGGCAGTGCCCCAGCAGGCGCAGATGTTTCTCATCCATGCTGTTGAAGATGAGGTCCTGCAGCTTATAATCGTCCACTCCGAATTTAATGAGTTCGGCCACCGTACAGTACAACTTGGCGGAAGTGCTGTATTTGAAGGAGCCGGTATCCGTCAGTATGCCGGTGAAGAGGCACTCGCCGATGTCGGGGTCCAGGTATCGTTTCCAGCCAAGCTGGCCGACGAAATCAAAAACCAGTTCACAGGTGGAACTGGCGGAAGTTTCAGAAAGAATAAAATCAGCGAAAGGTTCCGGATAGAGGTGGTGGTCGATCATCACTTTGGTGCAGCGCTGCGGAGCGACCAGCTCGCCCACCTTATCGATGCGGTCCAGCGCGTTAAAATCCAGGCAGAAAATGATGTCGGCCCGCTCTATCTTGGCCTTGGTGTCCTCGGGGTCAAGATCGTAGATGATGATGTCTTCGGCCTCCGGCATCCAGGAGAATATGGCCGGATACTCTGAAGGGGAAATGACGTGAACCGTATGCCCCAGTTTTTTCAAAAACAGGGACAGGCCAAGGGAAGAACCTATGGCGTCTCCGTCGGGATTTCGGTGCGTGGTAATGACAATGTCCTTGGGAGACTCCAGTTTCCCCTTTAACTCAATAATATTCTCCATCATAGGTGTAGATATCAGGATGCGAAAATGCCAAAAATTATGAATTTAACCAAAATATAATACCGGCTGTTCGCCGGATTAAACCAGTTTACCTACTTTTGCAGCGCTTTTGAAAACACAAAAAAACAATAAAAAAATGGCTGGAAACAGGACCTTTACCATGATCAAGCCTGATGCCGTAAAGGCGGGGCACATCGGGAACATCCTTGCCAAGATCAATCAGGCCGGCTTTCGCATCGTGGCCATGAAGCTGACCAAACTTTCTCCGGAAAAGGCCGGGGAGTTCTATGAAGTACACAAGGGCCGCCCGTTTTACGGCGAGTTGGTGGAATTTATGTCTTCCGGCCCCATAGTGGCCGCCGTCCTGGAAAAGGACAATGCCGTGGAGGACTTCCGCAAGCTCATCGGCGCCACTAACCCTGCTGAGGCGGAGCCGGGGACCATCCGCGCCCTCTACGCCAAAAGCATCGGCGAGAACGCCGTACACGGCGCTGACTCGGACGAGAATGCCGGACGGGAAGCCAGCTTCCACTTTGCTGCTACGGAGATGTTCTAAAGCGGTTGGATTTGGGATTTGGGTTTTAGGCTTTGGGTAACCGCCCGCCTCCTAAACCCAAAATCCCGAGGCCAAAACCCAAAATCACTTGATCTCCACCAGGGTGACCCCCTCTCCGCCCTGCTCCTGCTCCGGGTGGCGGATATCCATCTCCACATTATATTCTCTGAGCTTTTTACGCACGGCCTTCCGCAATACGCCATTGCCCTTGCCGTGGATGATCTCCAGGTGAGCCGCATTGGAGATAAGCGCCTGGTCTACGAAATCCTCCACTACTTTAAGGGCCTCGTCATAGCGCATCCCCCGGATGTCTAGTTTAGACTGAAAGTCTGCCACATGAGCTACCATATCAGACTGTACGCCCTTGCTACTCTGTACTTCCAGGGGCGCCTTGGCATGCTGCAGGTCGTGCAATTTGATGGTCATTCGCATCTGCCCCATCTGCACCATGGCCTTGTTCTTATCGATCGACTCAACGGTGCCGGTGGCGCCGCCGCTGCGCAGTTTAACGAAGTCACCAACCTGGATCTCCTGATCCTTCACTTTCTTCTCGGTAGGTTTGTAGTACACCTCTTCACGCAGCTCGCTCACTTCGCTGGCCAGTTGCTTTCGTTCTTCTTTCACCTGGCTGGCGGCCTGCTTGGCCTTTTCGAGGTTCTGCTGCTCTTTGATCTCACGGATAATGCGCTCAAAATCCTTGTTGTCTCTGGCCGCCTGCTGCAGAGCCTGTTCCTTGGACTCCAGCTTGATCTTTTTCCGGCGATACTCCAGCTCGCGGTGGAGCTGCTCGTAGTTTTTGATCAGCTTGTCCAGCTTCTCCTCTTTTTCCCGAAGGCTTCGAAGTTCTTCTTCCAGTTCCTGTTTTTCCTGCTGCAGGTCTACCACAAGCTGGTC
>CAYVVK010000519.1:0-5084 GCA_964454855.1 uncultured Phaeodactylibacter sp.
GCGGCTGCCTTGGCCTGCTCGCAAATTGAGCGGAGCCCGTCCCCTGAGCTTTGTCCCTGCAGCCCTGCCTGAATGCAAATCCTAAATCCTAGATGCCTAAATCGTAAATGCTTAAATCTTTTGGACTTTGGACACAAGATGCCAGATTTCAGACGGCAAGTCATTGATAATTAAAGATATAATCGATGTCTCTGCCAGGCAAAGCTCCGATATAGTGTAGCCGTAAAGCTTTGATAATTAAAGATATGCGATCTGGCGTCTGGCATCTGATGTCTGGCGTCCAAAGTCTAATAAATCTTAAATCCTAAATTCGCATCATTTGCAATTTGCCCATTTACGATTTACAATGTGGCTCTGCCCTCGGCTGCCTTGCCCCCCATATCAAGACTCAAGACTCAAGACTCAAGAATCTGCGGATGTTTGACTCAAGATGTTTGATGTTTGATTTTCGCCTGCCCCCAATTCCCCTCACCGCTCCATAGGCACTGCCCACGCATGCTGCCGTTCCAGCCAGAACTTGGCTTCCTGCAGGTGGTGGCAGGCGTTGAAGCGGTAGCGTTCCAGGGCTTCGAAATCCGGCCTGGGCTGCCATGGGGCGCGGCTGTCAACGGCGGCCTCGATATCCCGTAGTTTTTGCTGGCAGCGAAACAGCCATACCTCGGCCAGGTCGAGCTGGGTAGTGGCCGTGGCGTGGATGTAGTGGCTGAAAGGATAGCTGTTCATTCTCTTGAGGGGCGCATCTATGCGCCGATAGGAGGTATGGAGTTGCCGAAATTGATTTTGGGCCTGGCTCAGGCTGGCGAGGTTGGCCTGTACTTTTTCCCTGACTTTTCGCGCTCCGCTACGGCGGTAGAGGTGAAGGAGACAGAATTCTTCCGTTTCCCTGTATTGATAGGCCATAGCGCTGGTGAGGTCGATCAGGCGGGTGAGGCTGGCGTGGGTATTGGGCAGCACCTGGCAGATGAGGTCATTGCCGGCGGCATGGCGGCAGGGGTCGTTGGTGATGCTTTCCAGGCCGGGCCTGCTGGTGCAGAAAGCAGGATAGCGCAGGCAGATGCCGGCCTCTTCGGCAGGCGCCCGGTTTCCCGGCGTCGGTAGCCGCCCCTGCTGCCGGTTGATGAAGCTGACGTTCTCCCATCCGGGCACTTCCACTACCAGCAGCCGGGCATCGGGTGGAGCCTGGCCGTCCGGCGTAGCAGGCGTATCAAACTGCCTGCCACTGTTGCCATTGGCACAGGTAGAATAGGGGAGTTGATAACTGAGTTCGGGAGCAGGCACACCATTGGAGGGCAGGAATAAGAGCCGGCCGGGACTGCCCCAGTACCAGGCCATGTTCTCGGGTGGGGCAGTCCAGCGCATGCCGCAGAAGCCTTGTGGCATCTGCTCTTCCGGGGTATCGGGCCGAAAATAAAAAAAACTGCCCTGGGGGCTGTCGATATGGATCTCGCCGGCTTGTGGCCCTGCGGTATAGATGCGGAAAATGAGGGTGGCGGTAGCAGGTAAGGGCAGTAGCACGCAGAGGAATACCAGATAGCATAAGAGGTTTAGGCCGTTTCTCATAGCGTTGTTTTTCAGACGATAAGAACTTCACCCTAAAAATAGGCAAAAGTTTCGTTTTATGGCTTTGCCGACAGCTTCTTACTTTCAGTGCCCGCGAAAATATGGCAGGATATTCGGATTTCAATTTCTTATTTTAGCCGCATACTTTAAGCAAAAGAAGCACTAAAGGAGGCTGTTTCGTTCCAGGAATACGGGGATAGTTTTTTTAACAGCTTACAACATACTATACAAATATGTTCGGGCGGCAGGTATTTTATAAACCCACCGGGCTGGGGGTGCGCAGCGGCGCCAATACACACTATTATAAAGGAGACTTGCCCAGCCCCGATCTCAGCTTTGGCGGCGAGATAGGCCTGGAGTACTTTCTGAATAACAGCCTGGGGCTGAGTTTTGAATGGGGCGCCAGCCGCCTGTCTTCCAGCGAGGCCTACCGCAACGCCACCATGCCCGACTGGCAGTAAGCTCATTTGCCGTAATTTCCTGAACGACAGCTGCCGTTTTCCGGGAGGCCGGGTGTTGATCCCGGCTTCGTGACGGAGCCGGGGCCAATACCCTCCACAAAAAATTAAAAAAAAACCTATCTGTCATGTAACATGCCACACCACTTGCCCGTTAATATATTATCCTGAGCGCGACGGATGCTTTGAGACAAACCAAAATACTGATAGGCGAGGAATACTCCAACCTCAGCACACACGCTTCCCCCCTCGTTCTAAAAACAGATCATACCACCCCCCGTATTTGAGATTTCCAGAACAGCTTTAAGAGGCTTTCGCCGGCTTATGTACTCCGGCAAATCACAACGGTATTTTGCTTACGCCCGAAATGGCGGCGGAAAGCCCGGCCGTACTATGCACCCTGACTATGGAAATTCACAATTCTCAATAACACACTTAAATCTGTCGATTACTATGAAAAGTTTGAATGTATTGTTCGCCGTGCTTATCCTTCCTCTGTTTATGGCAGCTCAGCCCAGCCTGGAGGGAGGCCTGTTCCTGGGCATGTCAAATTATCAGGGGGATTTCACCCAGTGGTCTTACCCGGCGCCCTCTGAAACCAACCTGGCCATCGGGCTGGTGGGCCGCCACTACCTGGACTATACCAAAGCAGTGCGCGTAAACCTGATCTACGGCAAACTCTCGGGCGATGACGCCAACTACGGCGACCGGGTGAAGCGCGGCTACACCTTTGAAACCAGCCTGGTGGAACTTTCCGTACTCGGCGAATGGGAACCCTTTGGGGCCAACCGCAACATTATAGAGCCCACTTTTAAGGAGCGCCTGTCGCCCTACGCCTTCGCTGGCCTGGGCATCGCCTACATCGACCCGAACCCTGATTTCGGGCCCGATGTAGAGGAAAAAATTGCGGAAGACCTGCTGGCCGATTATTCCAACATGCAGGTTGCGGTGCCCTTTGGCATCGGCCTGAAAGTGACCGTCAACCAGATGCTGCAGGCAGGCGCCGAATTCGGCATGCGTGCGCCATTCACAGATTACCTGGACGGCCTGAGCATAGGCGGCAACCCCAATGGCAACGACTGGTACATGTTCGGCGGGGCTACGCTGATGTACAGGCTGTATTGAATGAAGGAATGAAGGAATGAATGACTGCAATGCCTTGGGCTGCCTGCCATAGGCCGGAGCGGCTGCCAGTGAGTGGTGGATCATCCTTCTCTGAACTTAGGGATCGCGCAACAATAAATTACCCATTTAGACTCGTTCTTTTGCGCGCTAACTGCGTTAAAAAGCCTCGTCGTAGCCCCACTATGCCTACGTTTTTTGCCTTGTTAGCGCACAAAATAACTTCGTCTACTCTGAGTAACTTATTATCGCGCAATCCCTTAGGCAACATTCCCGAGCGATACGAAAGCGCTATGGCATATTGATTCCACCAGGCCCCAGGGGATGATCCACCACTCCACCAACCTTTGGAAGTAAGTAGTTTTTTCATAGTATAGGGAGTTAAGCCGTGCTGCCAAGCCTTCCAGGAACCCTGAAGGGGAGGCAGGCGCGGCTTTTCCTTTTTACAGTTCCAACAATTCTTCTACTACCCGGGGAACACCTTTGGAGGCCGGTTCGGCGATAACCTTCAGGCCGGCCACCCGGCTCAGCTCATAATTGATTGAGGGCTTGGGGTCTACATAGAAGATGCGTTCGGCACTGTCCGCGAAGCCCACCAGGCTGGCAGCGGGGTAGACCTGCATGGAAGTGCCGATGATGATCACATAATCCGCAGTAACGGTTTCTTCTGCCGCCACCTCGATCATGGGCACGGCCTCTCCGAACCAGACGATGTGAGGCCTCAGCTGGCTGCCCAGCTCGCAGGTATCTCCGAGGACGATATCCTCTGTCCATTCGTAAACCAGCCTGGGGTTTTTGGTACTGCGGGCTTTGGCCAGTTCACCGTGCAGGTGGATGGTGTTTTGGCTGCCTGCCCGCTCGTGCAGGTCATCTACATTCTGAGTGATGATGCTTACCTCATAGTGCTCTTCCAGGCTTACCAGAGAGCGATGCGCCTTATTGGGCTCCACATCCTTCAACTGCCGCCTTCTCTTGTTATAGAAATCCAGGACCAGCTCCGGGTTGCGGCGCCAGCCTTTCGGAGAGGCCACTTCCATCACATCATGCCCTTCCCACAGGCCTCCGGCATCGCGGAAAGTGCTGATGCCACTCTCCGCGCTCACTCCGGCGCCCGTTAATACAACTATCTTTTTCATATTCTTCAGTCATTAGTGTTAAATGCAAAATTACAACTCCTTCAGGCCATTCTCCAAATCTTCGATCAGCCATTGCGGATCTTCTAAACCGATATAAAGGCGCACAAAGTTCCAGGGCACGGGAGGATTTTCTCTGCCGGCAATGCCAAAGAAGGCGGCCGTGGGTAATATCAGCGATTCGTGGCCGCCCCAGGAAACGGCCAGCAGAAAGCGTTCCAGGCGGTTGAAAAAGGCCTCCACTTTCTGTATACTGTCTGCTTTCAGGTACAGGGAGAACAGCCCGCCGCTGCCTTTCATCTGTTGCTTCGCCAGCTCGTACTGGGGGAAAGAGGGCAGCAGCGGGTGCACCACGCGCTCTACTTTAGGGTGTTGTTCCAGCCAGCCGGCAATGGCCAGGGCGCTTTCGTGGCTCCGATTCATACGCAGTTCCAGCGTACGCAGGCCGCGAATGGCCAGGGCCGCATCATGAGGAGAGAGGATACCGCCCAGGGCCATATATTCGCCCTCGAAGATCTGCTGCACCCTGGCCTTACTGCTGCACAGCACCCCCATGACCACATCGCTGTGCCCGTTCAGATATTTGGTGCCGGAATGCAGCACAATGTCTACGCCCATCTCAATGGGGTGCTGGAAAATGGGCGAGGCGTAGCTGTTGTCCATGCAGGTGGTGATGTTCCGTGCTTTGGCCAGGGCGGTGCAGGCCCGAATATCCTGAAGTTCGAAAGTGAGTGAGTTGGGGCTTTCCAGATAGATCAGGCTGGTATTGCCCCGGATGGCTGCTTTGATATTGGCCACTTCCCGCCCGTCG
>CAYVVK010000520.1:0-5073 GCA_964454855.1 uncultured Phaeodactylibacter sp.
GGCGAGTACGGAAAAGAGCAGCGCCCACAGCAGCTGCAGCTGAAAGCTGGCGCCGGCCTGCGCGGCCGTCGTCACCGTACCCGGCCCGATAAAGGCCGCCGAGATGATGGACCAGAACAGGACGCTGGACAGGCCCTGGCGGAAGGAGAGGGTCTTGGGCATGGGGTGGTTTTAGGGGGAAGATAAAGAAAAGTATCCTTTTGAGGCCAATGAGCTAACTTACCCGGAACAGAAAACAATTAGGACTTTTTAAGGAATAGGGCTATCCGTCTGAGATTGGACACTGTAGATAGCCAAAGAGTTGCGGATTGCCTTAAGCCGTTCCGACTTCCGCATTCCGACTTCCGACTTCCGACTTTGTCCAGCACTAGATTGGCAGCCAGGAATAGTATTAATTTAGAAAACTTCAAAATTGGAACATCATTTTTATGGAGATCATTAAAGTTGACCGTGCCGCTTTAAAAGATGTCATCAGAGAACTCCTTATTGAAGACAGTAAGATATTTAAGGATATTATTGAAGAAATCTTTCGGGAAAACCAGATCATCGTTTCTGATGAGCAGTTGGAAAGGCGAAAGCGGATAGAAACCATGATCCAGGAAGACTTTGATAAGTATGAAGAGGTTTTTAAGAAGCTGGCTTGAATGGAATACCTGACCAAAGAGGACATCGTGCTGATAAACCGTAAAACGGTAAAACAGCACGGAGGGAATTTTATCCCACCTTTTAATTTTCTCAATGCAAGTGTGATCGATTACCTGATCGAGGGGGCTCTCACATGGAAAGTAACATGAGTCATCCCGAATTTTTTAATTCACATAAGATAGAACACGGACGACACAGATGACGCGGATTTTCGCGGATAAGCTTCGAGTGGTGCCAATCTGCGTTAATCCCTGCCTGCTCGCCCGGGGCTCACGGGCAGGCAGGCGTCAGATCCGTGTTATCCCTGCCCATGCCTGGCGACTACGGCAGGCAGGCGTGTTCCATAGAAAATTCGGGATGACTCATGTTTTTCTTCAACGCCCCACCACCAGCTGCTCCGACCGGCTACCCTCAGCGGTGCTCAGCCGCAGGAAGTATACACCGGCACCGGCCGGCTGAAAAGCCGACAATACTAATGCGCCTCCAGCCAGTTCTCCCCCACGCCCATCTCCACCACGATGGGCACCTTTAAGCCCGGAATGGTATTCCTCATCTTCTCCTCGATGATGGGTTTGATGGTTTCCAGCTCGTCTTTATGGGCGTCGAAAACGAGTTCATCGTGCACCTGCAGCACCATTTTTGATTGGAACTGCTGCTTTTCAAATTCCCGGTGAATGTTGACCATGGCGATCTTGATCATATCTGCCGCCGAGCCCTGAATGGGGGTATTGATGGCGTTGCGCTCGGCATGGCCGCGCACCACGGAGTTGCGGGAATTGATGTCGCGCAGGTAGCGCCGCCGGCCCATCAGGGTCTTGACGTAGCCGTCTTCCCGGGCCTTTTTGACCACATCCTTCATATACTGGTTCAGGCCGGGGTAGCGGCTGAAGTACTGGTTGATGAGGTCCTGGGCATCCGAGCGGCTGATGTCCAGCTGCTGGGAAAGGTTGTGGGCGCCGGCGCCGTAGATGAGGGCGAAATTGACGGTCTTGGCGCGGTAGCGCTGCTCGCGGGTGACTTCCTCATAGGGCACGTCGAATACCCGGGAGGCGGTGGCGCTGTGGATGTCCTTGCCCGACTGGAAAGCCTCCAGCATGGCCTCGTCCCCGCTGATCTCGGCAATGAGGCGGAGCTCGATCTGTGAATAGTCGGCAGCCAGCAGAAGGTGGTTCTCATCTCTGGGAACGAAAGCCTCCCGTACCCGGGCCCCTTCCGGCGTGCGCACGGGAATATTCTGCAGGTTGGGGTTGTTGGAGCTGAGCCGGCCGGTGGCGGCCAGCGCCTGGTTGAAGGAGCTGTGGATACGCCCCGTTCGAGGGTTGGCCATCTTGGGCAGGGCATCTACGTAAGTGGACTTGAGCTTCATCAGTCCGCGGTGCTTGAGGATCTCCTCTACGATGGGGAAGTCCTTGGCCAGCTCTGAGAGTTTCTCTTCATTGGTGGAATACTGGCCGGACTTGGTCTTGCGCCAGCGGTAGGGGAGTTCCAGTTTTTCGAACAGGATCTCGCCCACCTGTTTTGGAGAGCCGATGTTGAATTCCTCACCGGCCTGCTCATAAATTTTCTTTTCCAGATCCAGGATCTGTCCCTCCAGCTCTTTGGAGTAGGCCTCCAGGTAATCGGTATCCACCTTGATGCCTTCGTACTCCAGGCTGACCAGGGCCTTTACCAGGGGGGCTTCGATCTCATCGTACAGTTTCTGGAAACCCTCTTCTTTCAGGCGGGGCGCCAGGTACTCTTTGAGTTGCAGGGTGACGTCCGCATCTTCGGCGGCGTATTCCGTTATTTTTTCGGGTTCTACATCCCGCATGGTTTTCTGCCCCTTTCCCTTCTTACCGATCAGGGTTTCTATGGAGACCGGCTGATACTTCAGGTAGGTCTCTGAGAGGTAGTCCATATTGTGGCGCAGCTCCGGCTCTATCAGGTAGTGGGCGATCATGGTGTCGAAGTAGCGGCCCCTCACCTTGAGGCCGTAGTGCAGCAGTACGATGGCGTCGTACTTGAGGTTCTGCGCTATCTTTTCGATCTCCTCATTTTCGAAGACCGGCTTAAACTGCTGTGCAATGCGGGTGGCTTCTTCCTGGTCTTCGGGAATGGGCACATAGTATGCCTCATGCGGCTTGACGGCAAAGGAGATGCCTACCAACTCTGCCTGCGTAGCGTCTATGCTGGTCGTTTCCGTATCAAAGCAAATGCTTTTTTGCTTCAGCAGCAATTGCAGGAGCTCCGCTCGTTTTTCCGGGGTATCCACCAGATGGTATTCATGCTCGGTATTGGCGATATTTTTGGTAGCTACGGAATGAGCGGGCGGCGGCGGAATATTGGGCGTTTTCTGCTCATCCCCCTGCTCGAAGAGGTTTCCCTGCCCGCTCTTTTCGGCAGCAGGTTTTTCCGTACCCAGTATCTGCTGGCCTAGCGTGCGGAATTCCAACTCCCGGAAAATTTCCGCCAGCTTTTCTTTGTCCGGCTCCTCGATGATGAACTTATCGGGATCGAACTGAATGGGCACTTCAGTTTCGATGGTGGCCAGCTTTTTGGAAAGCAGCGCCTGCTCAGCGAATTCCTCCACTCTTTCCTTCTGCTTGCCCTTAAGGTCCTCCACATTGGCGATCAGGCCCTCTATGGTCTCGTACTTGGCCAGAAGCTTGGCAGCCGTTTTGGGCCCGATACCAGGGATACCGGGAATATTATCGATGCTGTCTCCCTGCAGGCCGAGCATATCGATGACCTGTTCCACCTCCTCTATGTCCCATTTCTTTAACACCTCAGGTACGCCCAGTATTTCCACGCCATTACCCTGCCGGGAGGGCTTGTAAATAAAGACTTTATCCGAAACCAGTTGAGAGAAATCCTTATCCGGCGTGACCATATAGACCGTATAGTTCTCCTTTTCGGCCTGCTTGGCCAGCGTGCCGATCACATCATCGGCCTCGTACCCATCCATGGTGACGATGGGGATCTTGAAGGCCTTGATGATGGCCTCGATATAGGGAATGGCCACGACGATATCCTCCGGCTGCTCTTCCCGGTTGGCCTTGTATTCTGCGTACATATCGTGCCGGAAAGTGGGCGTAGACAGGTCGAAGGCGGTGGCGATATGGGTGGGGTTCTGGCTGCTGAGCAGGTCCCAAAGCGTACGGGTAAAGCCCATGACCGCCGAAGTGTTGATGCCCTTGGAGTTGATCAGCGGGCGGTTGATGAATGCGAAGTGGGCGCGGTATACGAGGGCGTGCCCATCTAGGAGGAATAGTCTTTTATCTTCTGGCATGGATGTTTTTTTAGGGCTATAGTAACCTTTTTTCTATCATATAGCAAGGCTCTATCCCCGGCTCCCCACCGGCTCCCGAAGCACCTCCCTGACCTCCTCCACCGTAACCACATTGCGCTTCCCTTCCTTACTGGAAAAATAGGAATATATGGACGGAATGACAAAGAGCGTCAGTATGGTGGCGAACAGCAGGCCGCCAATGACGGCGATACCCATGGAAACCCGGCTTTCCGAGCCCGCGCCCAGCGCCAGGGCAATGGGCAGAACGCCCAGAATGGTCGACAGGCTGGTCATCAGAATGGGGCGGAAGCGGGCCACGGAGGCATCCTTAATGGCCTCCAGGCGGTCCAGGCCTTGCTCTTTACGCTGGTTGGCGAATTCCACGATGAGGATGCCGTTCTTGGCCACCAGGCCGATAAGCATGATGATGCCGATCTGGCTGAAGATGTTCAGCGTCTGATCGAAGTACCAGAGCGAAAGCACCGCACCGGCCAGGGCCAGCGGCACCGTAAACATAATGATAAAGGGGTCCACAAAGCTCTCAAACTGAGCCGCCAGCACCAGGTAGATGAGCACCAGGGCCAGCGAAAAGGCAAAGAGCAGGCTGGAGGAGCTTTCCGCAAAGTCTTTTGAAGGGCCGGTCAGGGCGGTGTAGAAACCATCGCCCAGGGTGCGGTCGGCGATTTCGTCCATGGCCTCAATGCCGTCACCAATGGTCTTGTCTTTGGCCAGTGCCGCGGAGACGGTGGCGGAAACGAAGCGGTTGAAGCGGAACAGGCTGGGGGGCGTGGTCTGCTCCTCCATGGTGATGAGGTTGTCCAGCTGTATCATTTTGCCCTCGCGGTTGCGCACATAGAGGGAGCGTACGTCGTAGGGCTTGTTTCTGTCCTGGCGCTGGATTTGGCCGATCACCTGATATTGCTCACCACCCCGGATGAAGTAGGCGAAGCGCTGGCCGCTCAGGCCCAGCTGCAGGGTCTGGGCAATATCCAGCACGGAAACGCCAAGGTCCTGCGCTCTTTGCCGGTCGATGCTGATACTCAGCTCCGGCTTATTGAATTTCAGGTCGACATCCGAAAAGGCAAAGGTGGGATGCTGGTTGACCTCATCGATGAACCTAGGAAGCGCTTCCTTCAGCTTTTCGAAACTGGGCGCCTGAA
>CAYVVK010000521.1:0-1387 GCA_964454855.1 uncultured Phaeodactylibacter sp.
AACAGGTTGTACAGGGCGACGATGCTGGCGATCACCACTGCCGCTGCTATGATGACCATGGAATAGGATAAGAAGCGGTCGTAAAAATAGGGGTCGGAACCAGCCTCCCCGCCGGCCTGTGCCCAGGCGCCGGCCGACAGCAACAGCAAGGCTAATGCCATCAGGAGGTGTTTAGCACTTTTATTTTTCATTACGATCTTTTTCGGTGTTTACAGGATTGGAATCATCAAGTGGCATACTCGCCATTTTTTCGATATAAGCCGGATTCTGCTTGAATACCAGGATCAGGGTGACCATAAAGATCGCGAAGAAGGTGATCAGTGCCGATATGGCCATCCAGTTGATATTCCCGGCGCTTTCGAGGATGTATTTGAACATAGCTTTTATTGCTTTTGAAAATTTTGCCGCCCGGCGGGAGGCGCTTTACCGCTGTAAATCCAGCCGTAAGGAGCCTCCTGCCAGGCAGGCTTTTAATTCCCTGCCTGTGGCGCGGGCTTGATGTCGGTTCCCAGGCGTTGCAGATAGGCGATCAGGGCAATGATCTCTTTCTTCTCGAGATCCTTTCCATCAATGCCGTCCTTACGCAGGCTTTCGGCTACCATAGCCGCCTGCTTTTCGAGATCCTGCACGGCGATCTGGTCATAGCCTTTCTGATAAGGAGTACCCAGCTTCTGCAGTGCGCGGATCTTGGCAGCCGTGTTGCCCGTGTCCAGCTCATCCCTGACCAGCCAGGGATAGGGGGGCATGATGGAACCGGGAGACATGCTTTCCGGGTCGAGCATATGGTTGTAGTGCCAGCTGTCCGGATATTTCTGCCCGACGCGGTGCAGGTCAGGGCCGGTGCGCTTCGAACCCCAGAGGAAGGGGCGGTCGTAGATGTACTCTCCGGATTTGGAGTACTCGCCGTAGCGCTCCGTCTCGGAGCGGAAGGGCCGTACCATCTGAGAGTGGCAGCCGAGGCAGCCCTCGCGGATGTAAATGTCGCGGCCTTCCAGTTCGAGCGGGGTGTAGGGCTTGACGGATTCGATCTTCGGTACCTGCTCGTCGATCATGACCATGGGGAAGATCTCCACCAGGCCGCCGATCAGGATGGCGATGGTGGCAAAAACCAGCATCTGAACCGGGCGGCGCTCGATCCAGCGGTGCCAGTGTTCTTTGCCGTGGTGGGCAGCCCAGGTGGAAGCAGCCGGTGCTTCCGCAGCCTCTTCGGCCTGGAAAGTACCGGCCTGAATGGTCTTGTACAGGTTGTAGATCATGACGAAGTAACCGGCTACATAGAGCGTGCCGCCAAGTGCCCGCAGGGCGTACATGGGGATGATCTGCGTGACCGTTTCCAGGAAGTTGCCGTATTGCAGGAAGCCGTCCGGCGTGAATTGTTTCCACATCA
>CAYVVK010000521.1:1397-5060 GCA_964454855.1 uncultured Phaeodactylibacter sp.
AGAACAGAATACCCAGCGTGCCGATCCAGAAGTGAGCGTTGGCCAGCTTAATGGAGTGGAGTTTGGTATTGAATATTCTCGGGATCAGCCAGTACAGGATGCCAAAGGTCAGGAAACCGTCCCATCCCAGGGTGCCGATGTGTACGTGGCCGATGGTCCAGTCGGTATAATGGCTAATGGCGTTGACAGACTTAATAGACAGCATGGGCCCTTCAAAAGTGGCCATACCGTAGGCCGTGACCGCTACCACCATGAATTTCAGCACGGGGTCCTGCCGTACGCGGTCCCAGGCGCCCCGCAGGGTCAGCAGGCCATTCAGCATACCGCCCCAGGATGGCGCGATCAGCATGATGGAAAAGACCGTACCCAGCGACTGAGCCCAATCGGGCAGCGAGGTGTACAACAGGTGGTGGGGGCCGGCCCAGATGTAGATGAAGATCAAGGCCCAGAAGTGGATGATCGACAGCTTATAGGAAAAGACCGGGCGGTTAGCGGCCTTGGGCAGATAGTAATACATCAGGCCAAGATAGGGGGTGGTCAGGAAGAAAGCCACGGCATTATGCCCGTACCACCACTGGATGAGGGCATCCTGTACGCCGGCGAACAGCGGGTAGCTCTTCCAAAGGGTCACAGGAAGTTCCAGGTTGTTGCCGATGTGAAGCACCGTAACGGTCACCCAGGTGGCAATGTAGAACCAGATGGCCACATACAGGTGCTGCTCCCGCCGCTTCAGAATGGTGCCGAACATGTTGACCCCAAAGGCGACCCATACCAGCGCGATGGCAATGTCGATGGGCCATTCCAGCTCGGCGTACTCATGCGAACTGGTGATGCCCAGAGGAAGCGTAATGGCCGCCGCCAGAATGATGGCCTGCCAGCCCCAGAAGTGGAACTCGTTCAGAAAATTGCTGTACATGCGCGTTTTCAGAAGGCGCTGCAGAGAGTAATAGACTCCCATGAAAATTCCATTGCCCACAAATGCGAAGATCGCTGCATTGGTGTGCAGCGGGCGGATGCGGCCAAAGGTGGTCTCCGGTATTCCCAGGTTGAGTGCCGGGTATACCAGCTGCAGGGCTGCGATCAAGCCCACAAGAATGCCTACCGCACCGAAAACGATCGTCGCATACGCGAATTTCCGGACGATGGCATTGTCGTAACTGAATTGCTCAACTTGTGCCATTAGTTAAGATTTTGATGTGTTATTTTGGTCTGTGGTTTGTTGATCGGAAGAGGAGGAAGTGTTGCTGGCCGGCTTGTCGCCGTCAAAAAGGATCCTGACGGCGGGGCTGTAGTCGTCATCATACTGCCCGCTACGTACTGCCCAAAGAAAAGCAGCCAAGAAGCCCAATGCCACAATCAGGCTCACTATGATCAGAAGGAAAATGATTTTCATACCTTGTGTCAATTCTTGTGTCAATCAATAATGGCTGCAAGATAGACGGGCGTTGAGCCCAGGCAGATGACCATTATCACGGCAGGGGGGTGATTTTTGTCATCTTTCCGTCAACGGATAATGACATATGGCACCTTTGTTTAAGTGTATTTAATGTTATAATTAACAGAATGAAGCCTTATTGCTTTGGAAGAAGCCGAAAAAATCATTTTTTTTTCGTTCTTGTTCTTCTATTGATCTCTTCTTCGGGCTGCCGGAAGACGGATGCCGGGCCAGGCCTGCGGTATATTTTCCTCGGCCATCCTTACGACTGGCACAGCGAAGGCCGGGTGGACCCCCGCCTGGAAAAACTGGATTACAGTGCCTACAGCCAGGTGTGGCTGGGCGGCGATGTCTGTGCCCGCACCGCCAAACACCCCTCCACGCTGCCTTATCTCGACAGCCTTTTCGGCCTGGAAAATACACACTGGGCACTGGGAAACCACGACTATGACTATGGCGACCCGCAGCTCATCCTCGATTACCTGGGCCGCCCCTCTTTCTACAGCCGCTGGCAGGAAGGCTATCTGCTCATGGTGCTTAATACCAACCTGTTCTGGTTCTATCCGTCGGCGCCGCCTCAGCGCGATTGCGGGAAAAAAGCAGCGCAAACGGCCCTGATCGCGGCTGTGGCCGATACCATACGGCAGGCTTCCCATCTCATCATCCTGCACCACCACGGCTTGTTCAACGGCCTGAAAACAGATGAAGCAGGAGATACCCTGCGGGCCTTTAACGTCAACGCCACCCCTATTTACACCAACTGCAGCCCGGCTTCCGAGTTGACGAGTACCCTCTACCCTAAACTGGTGGAAGTGCAGAAAAGGGGGGTGCAAGTAGTGCTCATCGGCGGTGACCTGGGCATGCGCGCCAAATCCTTCGAGTTTCATACGCCCGAGGGTATTGTGATGCTGGGCTCGGGCATTAATAATTCCGTGCCCCGGGAACATGCCCCGGAATATGTGACGGACTTCAGCCCCGATAAGGTGCTGGAGCTGGAATACCTGCCGGAAAGGGAAAAGCTGAACTGGAGGTTTGTGGAACTGGACAGCCTGTTGTAGCCGGTTTGCCAGCCGGTGCATTTGCTCCGTTTCGACGGGTAGCTTACGGAGCCCGCTTTTTATTACTCTTCCTGTTCCTGCATTCTTACCTTTGGAAAAACCGAAGCCTTAAAGCTATGTATCGATCTGTACTCTTTCTCCTTGCAATCTTTATTTCAGCCCTTCCCTCTCAGGCACAAGACGCTCTGAACGTGGAGCTGCTCGGCCAGTACAACCCGGGCGACGGCCGTGCTTCCGGCTCCTGGTGTTACGCCGCGCCGGATGGCAGCGAATACGCCGTACTGGGAGCACAGACGGGGACAGCTGTCATCAGCCTGGACGGAGAGGAAGGCCCGGAGGAAGTAGGGTTTGTGCCCGGCTACCGGTCCAACTGGCGGGAAGTCACGGTAGTAGGAGATCAGGCTTACATAGTGACTGAGGGTTCCGGAGCAACTCCCCATTATGGCATGCAAGTAATTGATCTGTCGCAGCTGCCGGATACGGTTACCCTGCTTACTACCTTTGGGGAAACCTTCGGCAGAGGGCATATCATTCAGAAAGATATCTTTCAGGAAGCTCCTTATGTGTATGTCTGTGGAACGCAGACAACCGGTGGTGTACACATCATCGGCCTTTCCAATCCGGCCGCACCACAGGAGGTAGGCCGGTACGCTCCGGGATACTACATCCACGACTGCCATGTGCGGGATACCTTGCTGTTCGCTGCTGCTTTTTACGAAGGCAAGATCGATGTGGTGAGCATCGCTGACAAGGCCAGCCCGCGCCTCATTGCCCAGATCGACGACCCGGCGGGCAATACCCACAGCTTTTCTACTACAGAGGATCTGCGGTACCTCTTCGTAGCCGATGAACAGGACGGCCTGCCCGGGCGCATCTTCGACATCAGCGAGCTGGAAAATCCCGAAGAAGTGGCCACCTGGACGGCCAATACGTCCAGCCTGGTGCACAACCCGTACATCCGCGGCGATTTTGCCTACATCACCCATAATACCGAAGGCCTGCGGGTGGTTGACCTGGCCGACCCGGAAGTGCCGGTGGAAGTGGGCTATTACGATACCTACGATGGGCCCAGCGGAGGTTTTCACGGCCTGTGGTCGGCCTGCCCCTATCTGCCTTCGGGCCGCATCATCGGCGGCAACCGCGAGGACGGGCTGTACCTATGGGCCTTCA
>CAYVVK010000522.1:0-1677 GCA_964454855.1 uncultured Phaeodactylibacter sp.
GTGCGCCCATTCTCATCGGCCTTCCCTTCCCGAAAGGGGAATTGTACTCTCCGGACCACCTGCGCGTGCTGGGCCCCGATGGCAAAGAGATTCCCAGCCAGGTGACAGAGGTGTCCACCTGGCAACCCGCTGATCCTGGTATTAAGTGGGTTTGGCTGTTCTTCTTCGCAGGCCAGCAGAATAGTTACACCGTGGAATACGGAGAAGGAGTAAGCCGCGCTCCCCTCACCGGCGACCGCATCAAGATGGTCAACCGGCAAAGGCAGGGGGAATTCACCGAAGTGGATACCGGCCCGCTGAAATTTAAGATTAAAAAAGGGGAAGGTGGGTTTCTCGACCTGGTGCAGCTCGACCAGCAAAGAGATGGCTTTACAGAGGAGGATATCATTGCGGAAAGCCCCGGCAACCGCGGCTCTTTTCTGGACCTGCTCGATGATGCAGGAATCGACCCATCCAAAGCCGTTGTCACCCGCACGGTTAAGGAAAAAGGCTCCGGCCCGCTGCACGCCATTCTCAAAGTGGAAGGTACTTATTCTTATTCCCGGGAAGACAACAGGGCTTCTCCTTTCATCATACGTATTCACGTATATGCCGGCAAGTCATACATAAAGGTATATCACACCCTCACCTACACCGGAGTGCCCGATAAGCATCAGGAGGTAGAAGGGCAACACGCCGATATCGCCACCGGACTGGGGAAAACCCTGCCGGAAAACCGCGAAGGAGACCTGGGCTGGATGGAACCCAACGACCAGGCCTTTAGCATCGGGCTGCGGCTGAAATACCGCCTGGATGGGCCGCTTCTTTACGCCACCGCTTATCAAAGCGGCCCATGGTGGGAAGCCGATAACACCCAAATCTACACCCGCAAGCTTCAGGCGGAGGATGAGGTGTTGGTGTTCCAGGGCGGCCCCAAACCGACTCGTATCCCTCCGGTGCCCAGTTCTACCGGAGCGGAACGCCTGCAAGGGTTTAAGGCGCAGGTCAAGGCCGGGCCCAGTTTAGAAAAAGAAGTGGAACGAGCGGATGGCTGGATCGATATTTCCAGCGGCCGTTGGGGAATCGGCATGGCAATCCGGCACTTCATTCAGGAATACCCCAAGGCCATCGCCATTGAAGGCGGAGATGCTACGGCCTACCTCTGGTCACCGGAGGCCGGGCCGATGAGCTTCGCCCGCTGGTCGGACGAGCGGGATTCCGGCATGACCGATAATTTCGCCACTGGCCTGACAAAAACCTCAGAGCTGGCCTATTACTTTCACAATGGAGATGTACCCACAGAAGAGGTCCGGCGGGTGCTTAATTATTTCCTCGACCCGCCCGCTCCGCATGCCGCTCCGGAATGGTATGCCCAAACCGAGGTGTTCGGCAAGCTTTCTCCCCGAGGGCAGGCTTTTGAAGAGTACGAAAGGGGCCTGGACTATAAGATGGACTGGCTGATCTTCAACCAGCATTGGGAACCCTGGTACGGCATGTTCGATTATGGAGACCAGAAATATTTTTATATGCGCGGCGACTGGTACCGCTGGGTCAATAACGAGCCCGCCATCGACTACATGCTCTGGCTGCAATTCATGCGCACCGGCCAGCGAAAATACTATCTGGCTGCCGAGGCCATGAGCCGGCATACGATGGACGTCGATAATATTCACTGGCCTGCCGGCTCGGCCTATATCG
>CAYVVK010000522.1:1687-5040 GCA_964454855.1 uncultured Phaeodactylibacter sp.
GACACCAATTCCGCCATGGACTACTGGGAGTATAAGGCGAAGGAGCCCGAAGCTACTCCTTACCTGGGTATTGGCCGGAGGCACGCCCGCCAGCACTGGAACTCCCTGCTCAGCGCTCACGTATGGATACAGGGTTGGCTTTCCAGCTATTACCTTACCGGTTATCACCGGGGCCTGGATGTGGCTAAGGTAACCGCCGATACCTATACCAAACGCATTTGGGGAGAGCACGGCCTTACCGGCCGCCGCCTCTACCTCTCCGTCTGGAACATGACGGAGATCTGGGATGCCACCAAGGACGGCCGCTACCTGGAAGACCTGCAGGACCGCATCGGCCGCATGATCTGCCTGCAGGACGGCCCCGACCAGTACAACAGCCTGGTGATGGACCGCTACGGTTACGCTCAGGTGTATGCTTCTCAGGGCCTGTACAAATATTATCAGATGACCGGCGAGGAGAAGGTGCGTACCGCCCTCATTCGCCACGCCCGCGCCATTCGTGGCAACCCGCCCTGGAATCACGAGTATGAGTCTTATCTGTCTACCATCCACAGCCTCGTCGTCGGTTATGAACTGACGGGGGAGGAAAGCTTCCTGCGCACAGCCATGGAGCGGGCGGAGGTGTTGAAGGCCGATCCGCTGACGGCTCCATTCGAAGAGCTGGGCACCCAGGAAGAAATTGCAAAGGCTATTGAAGAGGCCAGCCACCTGCCAAAGGATCTGGATTACCATGAAGGCAGCGGTATGGGCTTTCGCATCTGGGACCTCACCCAGGGCATGCGCGTGTTCGGCTGGACCCATATTTATAACATCCCCTGGATGTTGTACTGGCTGCGGGAGGGAAATGCCGGCGCAAAGGAAGGGCCGGAAAAGAAATAGAGCTGGCCTATCCCAGTAACTTATTGGTCAATACCACGCGTTGTGCCAGTACCCGAGCCAGGTTGCGCCAGATGACTGTTCGGTCGGTTTCTTTGGCCAGGCTATTGAAGGCGGAATCGCTGAAAAGAACTACTTCCGTATCGGGGCTGGCGGCGATGACCTTGGCGGAGCGCTTGGTGTGGAGAATAAAGGCGATCTCCCCGAAAATGTCTCCTTCACCAAGCACCACCACCGTCTTTCCACCGATCACGACCTTGACCAGCCCTTTGCGGATGTAGCCAAAGGCCTTGCCGCCATCGTTCTCGGTGATGAGTACTTCTCCTTCGCGGCATTTGATGATAAGGGCGTTTTTGAGAAAAATTTCCCGCCCTTCCGGGCTCAGCCCCTCGGTAATGGTATGGTGCCCTTCGAAGTCACTTTCGTCCTGTGGGTAATAGGCCGCTCCGGTTTGCAGTTCGCTGTTTTCCCGCACCAGCTTATAGTACCATTCGCAGATTGGCCGGTAAGGTGCGAAAACGATACCGCTGAGATAAGGCAGTACCGGCGAGTGAATGATAGACAGGTAATCCTGGTCCGGAAGGAAGATCATAGGGATGCGGAAGAAGCCCTCCGGCGTCTTATGCAGTACGCCTACGGGGCGAAAGCCCAGTCGTTTATAGATGGAAAAATGGCCGGGGTCGCAGGACATGAGCACGGCCTGGCCGCCGGCCTTCAGCACTTCCACGATGCAGTGGGTAAGCAAAACCAGCACCGCCTGCGTTTTCTCGTAATCGGGATGAACGGCCAGTTGGGTGAATACAGCGATTTTTGACAGGCGCTCCTTTTCGATATGGCTGATCCCGAACTGGGTCTCCTTTCCCGGATCCCCTTTCAGCGGCAGGGCATCCCTGATATGCAGGCAGGCAATAAGCTGGCCGTTGCGGGTGTCCTGGCAGGTGGCCAGCTGGATGTACTCCTTCCCCCCGGAAGCGGGTTCTTCTGTTGCGCCGTCAAAAGTGCCTGCTTGGGCGATCAGGGCATGGCAGGACTCCCTGTCTTCCCGTCCGGTAGGAAAAAAAGCGCGGTACTGCTCTATCCAGAGGTCCCACTGTAATGATATGTTTTTCGTGAGGCTCGGCATAACTCAAATGACAAATTAGCAAAAAAGGGGCGGAAAGATAGTAAAGTATTTGCTGATTACGGGAGGGGGAAAGATTAGTCCTTATATTTAAAGGGCGGGCATCAAGGTAGCCTGCAGGGCGTATTGCCAAATGATTTTTTCTGAAAACTTTATTTTGACGATATGAAAAGAAGAAAGTTCCTGAAACAAACTTCCACGGCAGCGGCAGGCATGGGCCTGGCCGGTATCCTCCCCCTCGAAATGATTGCCGCCAACAGAAAATTTATGCCCCCCAGTGAGCGGCTGAACATCGGAGTGATCGGCTGCAAAGGCATGGGCTGGTCCAACATGAGGCGCCACTTTCAGGTGGATGGCGTGGAATGCCTGGCCCTTTGCGATGTAGACCAGAATGTGCTGGACGAAAGAACGGCAGATGCCGAAAGGGTACAGGGCAAAAAACCCATACAATACCTGGACTACCGTAAGCTGCTGGAAAACAAAGACATTGATGCCGTGATCATCGGTACGCCCGACCATTGGCACTGCCTGATGATGGTAGATGCCGTGAAAGCCGGAAAGCACGTCTATGTGGAAAAGCCGCTGGCCAATTCCATCGAGGAATGCCGCATCATGGTAGCGGCTGCCAAAAAATCCGGAAAAGTGGTGCAGGTGGGGCAGTGGCAGCGCAGCGGCTACCATTACGAAAAGGCCATAGATTATGTCCGCTCCGGCAAGCTCGGAAATATCCGCCTGGTCAAAGTATGGGCCTACCAGGGCTGGATGAAACCTGTACCTGTATTGCCGGATGGTGAGCCTCCCGAAGGTGTGGATTATCAGATGTGGCTGGGCCCGGCGCCGGGCCGCCCCTTCAACCCCAACCGCTTTCACTTCAACTTCCGCTGGTTCTGGGATTACGCCGGCGGGCTGATGACCGACTGGGGCGTGCATGAGATCGATATCGCGCTTTACGCCATGCAGGCTACCGCGCCGAAATCCGTTATGGCCTCCGGCGGCAAGCTGGCCTACCCCGATGATGCTTCGGAAACCCCCGATACGCTACAGGCCGTCTTCGAATACGAGAACTTCAATATGCTCTGGGAGCATGCCACCGGCATAGACAACGGCAACTACGGCCGCACGGAAGGCATCGCCTTTATCGGCAACAACGCCACCCTGGTGCTCAACCGGGGCGGTTGGGAAGTGATACCGGAAACGGAATGGGAAGACGGCATGCAGCAGTATGAAGTGGAGGCCTTCCCCAAACAGGACCGCTCCAATAATGCCGATTACGTAGAAGTGCACGCTCAGAATTTTGTGGATGCCATTCGCGCCAATGACCCCTCCATGCTCAAGTGCGGCATTGAAACTGGTAGTA
>CAYVVK010000523.1:0-5031 GCA_964454855.1 uncultured Phaeodactylibacter sp.
CCCGAAAATTTATTGATCCAGATATTGAGGCGCAAGCCGCCGGGGAATTGGGCCGCTTCCAAAGTGATTTGCCAAAGCGGAAACAAGAATACGCCCGTCAATAAAACGACCGCCGCAAGCATCAGCAGTTGTGGCACCTTTTTATTATTTATCATGAGAATAGTTAATGATTTTTGAAAGAAAGCCACGACTTCAAGCCGTGGCTTTCTGTATCGGAAGACTACTTTCCTTGTTCCTTCAGCATCTCGCGCAGCGTTTCTTCATCCTGATTTTCATTGTTCAGCCCCCACATGAGCTTAACATCATAATCGCGGGGCGAAACCCTCACATAACCTGACATTTCCTGGTGCAGGGCACTGCAGAAGTCCGTACAGTAAAACGCAAAGACCCCTACCCTTTTCGGTTCCCATTTGAGCGTCCGGGTTTGCCCGGGCATGACTAACAACTCTGCGTTGTTGGCGCCCTGAACGGCAAAACCGTGCGGCACATCCCAATCCTGCTCCAGGTTGGTGACGTGGAAGTACACCTCGTCGCCTATTTTGATCCCCTCGATATTGTCCGGGGCAATGTGGCTACGGATGGTGGTCATGTATACGCGCACGATGTTACCCTCTCTGATCACTTTTGCCTGTCCTTCTCCCCTGGCAGCGTATGGGTGGTTATTTTCCTCAATCGCATAGAACTTTTTAGAGTTGGGTTGGATCATGCTGGCCGGAATGGCCTGTGCGTAGTGCGGCTCCCCTTTGGTCGGAAAGTCAAGGATCAGTTTCATCTTATCACCACTGATGTCGAATAGCTGTGCACTGTGCGCCAGTTCCGGGCCGGTAGGCAGGTATCTGTCTTTGGTGATCTTATTCATGGCTACTAAGTACTTGCCATAAGGCTTACGCGTCTCGCCGCCCGGAATAACCAGGTGCCCCGGAGAATAAAAAGTAGCTTGGCGATCGAGTATTTCCAGCTTTTCTACATCCCACTTGACGACCTCCGAAGAGATGAAAAATGTGGTGTAGGCGTTGCCTTTCCCATCAAACTCGGTGTGCAATGGCCCCAGGCCTGGCTTCTCTAAAATACCGTGTAAGCCCGATTCGTAGTTGATAATCGGAATCCCATCAATATCGCCGGCAAAATCCTCCTTCTCGATAGCGGCCATGAGCTTATCAAAGGAGTAAATCGACATATCGGCAGACAATTTGCCATTACCGACGATGTACTCCCCTGTAGGGTCCACATCGCAGCCGTGTGGCGACTTGGGCACCGGAATGAAATACACCATGCCCGGGCAATCCTTTGGGTCCAGGATTGTGGTGGTTTTCAATTCCTTTGACTCAGCGATGCCCGTGCTTTCGTCCATCAGATTGTGGTAATAGGAAGTGGTTCGCTCCTTGCCCTTGCCTGCTTCCAGGTACTCCTCGGCTTTCTGCCAGTTTACAATCGCCAGCAGGTCTTTGTCTTTTTGCGAAGCATTCACTTCCAAAAGCGTGTAGGCCTGCTCTGAATTGTAGGTCGTCAGGAAGCTCCAGCCGTGTGACTTCCCCTTGCCATTTCGGGCCAGGTCGTAGTTGAAGCCGGGCATAGCAATTTGAAACGCCAGAGCCATTTCGCCGGATTCCTGATCCACTGCTACATAATTAATGAGCCCGGAAAAGTTTTCTTTGTACGTAGCAATCGAAACATCTTTTTGGGGGATGGGCACACTGAATCGTGTTCCTGAAACCAGGTACTCGGTGTTTTCCGTCACGAAGGGCGCACAGTGCAAGCCGGCCACGTCGGGGATTTCAAGAATTTCAACTGTTTCAAAGGTCGTGAGATCCACTCTTGCAATACGCGGTGTATTGTTGCCATTGACAAATAACCAGCGGCCGTCAAATTCGCCATCGGTCTGTGATAATTCAATGTGGTGGGAATCATCCCAGGGTACTTCCCCATAAGAGGTGTTGAAAAAAGCCTTAGTTTCTTCGCTATAGCCATATCCGTTTTCCGGATACTTGGAAAAAACAGGCACTTCCTTGAGCAAACGCCCGGACGGCAGGCCATAAGCGGTAATCTGGCCGCTGTAGCCGCCCGACATGAAGGCGTAGAATTCGTCGTATTCGCCGGGCGCGACGTAGGCCTGCTCGGCGGCGTTGCCCTCGACTACGCTGCCGACATCTTTTTGGCCACAGCCGTACAGCATGTAAAGCCCCGCGATGATTACAATAAGTGATGCTAAATTCGATCTTTTCATTTTACAAAATTTTGTTTAAATAAACCTTGATAATGTTAGTGGCTACCCCTTAACAGCCTCGTCTTTTTTGCCGACCTGCTCTACGTCATTCTTCCGCATGAACTCAAGGATGGCTCTAGCATCGCCCACCGATACGCCTTGATTAGGCATTCTCGTCAGACATTCTTCCAGCAGTTTTTGAGCCACCGGGTCTTCTTCGAGCATGACATCCACATTGGTGATCATATTCATGATCCATTCCGGCCGGCGTTTATTTGTCACGCCTGCCCAGCCCGGGCCCACTACCCGCTGATCGGTTAGTTTATGACAGGCAGAGCATTTCATCTCATAAATGGCTTTGCCACTTGCAATCATGCTCTCCTCCATGGGGTCAGTGAGGTTGACGTTTTTGACCTCGCCAATTCCCTTTGGATCCGCTTTTTTATCTTCTATCATAGATTTCGGAGGAGTTGTGGATTTTGGTTTGTCGGCGTTTCCACCACAACTCGCCATAAAAGCGACGAGCATTACGAATAAAAACAATTTGACTTTTTTCATTATTTGAATGATTTAAGATTTAAAATTCATTTTCCCTTTTGAAAAATGATAAACTAATAAGCGCTAAAGCCAGGGGCAACAGCAAGGTTACGCCAAAAAGCAACTCGTGATAATTGGCGATAAAGCCCTTTTCTGCCCACAGCAGGACGCCTTGTAGGAAAAGCATCGCTTCAGTTAAGGCAAAGCCGATGACCAAAAGCCAGTACCCTTTCACAGCCATCCTTGTGCTTGGCAACCATCCTTGATAAAGCAGCAAAGCGATCAGCGTCAGGCTAAAAGCCCCCAGCATCGCCAAATGGATAAACCCGATGACGAAGTTTCTGATCACATAAGACACCTTGGCAATAAAGGGGATAGCTACCGCGGCCTGCACCAGTACTTTGAGCGCCAGGCTCGTTATACCCAGTCGGAACAGCCAGCTGATGATGCCGCCTTTTCCAAAGGAAAATTTAGCGCTGCCGGAAAAGCCCCGCCATAGCATGCCGAAGGCCAGCAGTTGCAACAGCACGCCTACCGAATTGAGGTAAAAGAGGATATCCTCAGGCGCACTCCAGGTAATGCTAAGCGCATAAGTTAGCACAAGTGATAACTGTAATACGGTAAAGGTTGCTTTCGGCAATTGGACAAGGCGCCCGTTATTTTCGGAATGCCTGAACAGCAAAGCCAATAGGCCATAGGTAAACCAACCGTTAAACTGGAAGTGCAAAAAGAATTGTATGGAGGCAAAATACAGGGGATGCGGCTTGCCTAACAGTATGCTGACCGGAGCAATAGCCCATAACCCCAAAGTCGACAAGAGCATCCAGTACACCGCCCATTTTGCGAATTTGCCGGCTTGGCTATACGGTACCTTTTTGAGGTCTTTCAAAAAATGCCAGGCGAAGTAATAGGCCACGAAAACGTGCAAGGTGCTAAACGCAATACTCACCGCTCCGTACCCCTGATACAAAAAAGCGAAAAACATCCCTGCGCCGGCTACTAGATTACCTGCCAAAACACGCCGATATATGCCGGCAACTGCTACTTTTGCAACCAGTGAAAATACCAAAGCGCCGCCAAGCGCCGTAAACCCCCAACCCAACATCGCCAGGTGCGAGTGAGCGTGTAAGATGTGCTTGTAGTCCAAAAAAGGCACCTCCCGCAAATAAATAAACCGCATGAGCGCCCCCAGCAGGGCAGCCAACAGGAAAAAGCCTGTGGCAACCTGAAAAGTGGTTTTTGCGCCCTTGAGAGCTATGTTTTGCATGGTCAGTGGTTTTACGCCAAAAGCGTCAATCTATGCCCTCAGCTTTTCAAAAGCCCGGATGGCTGTTGGAAAAAGAATATTATTCTCTAGATGGATGTGCTTGTGCAAATCCTCTTCAAACGCTTGTAGCATCGAAAAAGCTACCCGGTACGTTTGACAGGCATCCTTCGGCGGGGTGTAGTGATTCGTTAGCGCCGCAATTTTTTTGAAACGGCTGCCTTCCTGCTCGTGCTCGGCTTCCATCATCGCAATCGGATTTTTGACATGGCCAAAATGGGGTTCCGATAAGGAGTAGCCGTTTTTCAGAGAAGCCGCCATCGCTTGTAGGTATGGGAAAAGTATCTGCTCCTCTTTTGTCATGTGTTGAGCCAATTCCGAAGCAGACTGCTCGAAAAGGTCTCGTATTTCCAACAACTCGGGGTGTCGCTCTCCGTGCACACGAGCTACTTTGTCCAGGTAAGTCATCAACGCAGGTACGGTACTGCGAACGTAGGAATGATGCGTTTTTTCAATGTACCCGGCGAGTTGATCAATAGGCATTGCCTCAAAATTTTCAGTTTCAGGCTCGGCCAGTGCTTGTTTAATCTCCTTCGTAACGGTTTCCAGGTCCGCCTGTTGCTGCTCGCAGGCCTGCGCCAGGGGAATGCCGCCGTTGCAGCAAAAATCAATGCCGTGCGCCGTAAATACTCTTGCCGTCTTGTAATTCTGGGCGACGATCTTGCTCACTTTGGTGGTTGCTAAGTTTTCCATGATAGGCTATTTTAAAAGATAAAAAGATGTTTATATCCTTTTTATGGTGAAAAAAATCACAACTTCAAAAATCCATGTTTGTCCTCAACGATTTGCCTCAACTCCTCAATCTGTGTGGTGATCAACGCCCCTTTCAAGTAATCCCGCACACTTTTGAACTTCTGGTGTGCCGGGCAGGGGCGCAAGTCCGAGCACTCTTTAAAGCCCAGTATGCACCCATCTAACAACTGATCGCCATCAATCACCCGGACAATATCAGCTAAGGAAACCTCGC
>CAYVVK010000524.1:0-5016 GCA_964454855.1 uncultured Phaeodactylibacter sp.
ACGACCACTTCCTTTATGCCGCCCACCGCGCTGGCCACCACCGCCGTACGGCAGGCCATGGCCTCGATATTGATGATGCCGAAGGGCTCGTAGATGGACGGGCAGCAGAACACGTCGGCATGGGAATACAGCTGAATGACCTGCTCCTTCTCCAGCATCTTGCTGATCCAGATCACATTGTCCCGGTGCTTCTTCACTTCATTGACGCTCTTTTCCATCTCTTTGGCGATCTCCGGGGTGTCCGGGGCGCCGGCGCAGAGCACCACCTGTGTATCAGGATTGATGTATTTGATGGCATTCACCAGATGGATGATGCCTTTTTGCCGGGTGATGCGGCCGACAAACAGTACATAGGGTTTGTCCTTGTCGATATCGTACTGCTCCAGGGTGGAGGTGTCTTTAGTGGCCGCGTACTGCTCCAGGTCTATCCCATTGTAGATGACGTGCAGCTTATCTTCATCGACATCAAAGAATTTCAGTACATCCTCCCGGGTTTCTTTCGATACGGCGATCACCGCATCCGCCATTTCTATGGCCGTTTTTTCCACCCAGGAGGAAGCGTCGTAGCCTCTGCCCAGCTGTTCCCGCTTCCAGGGCCGCAGCGGCTCCAATGAATGGGTGGTGATCACCAGGGGAATGCCGTAGCACAATTTGGCGATGATGCCTGCAAAATGGGCGTACCAGGTGTGGCAGTGCACCACATCGGCATCGACGGCATCGGCATTCATCTGCACGTTGGTGGCCAGCGTTTTCAGCACCGCTTTGAGTTTATCGTCGGCCTGAGCCAGGGAAGGGTGCTCGAAGGGATAGCCTTTGACGCTTAGCTTGCCGCTGCTTTCCTGCTGATCGCCGAAGGCCCGCACCTCCACCTCCATGCGTTTCGCCAGTTCGGCTGCCAGGTATTCCACGTGCACGCCGGCGCCGCCGTAGACGTAGGGCGGGTATTCTCTGGTGTAAAAGAGTGTTTTCATATTTTTTTCTTTCCTTACAATTAATGCTTAACGAGCCAGCCGTCAAGAATAAAAAGCCGGCCTTTACTTACTCCGTTAAAAAGGGAACCCGCCGACTTCCAAAACGTTCACGGCCAACCATCCCAACAAGCCTACTACAGTCAGATAGTACAGCGTAGGGAGAATGGTTTTGCGCAGCACCAGGCCTTCTTTTCCGAGCAGGCCCACTGTAGCCGAGGCGGCCACCACATTGTGAATGGCGATCATATTTCCGGCCGCCGCCCCTACTGCCTGAAGCGCCACGATAAAGGTAGTCGGCATGGCCAGCTGTTCAGCTACTCCAAACTGGAACAGGGCGAACATCAGATTGCTCACCGTATTGCTGCCGGCAATAAAGGCTCCCAGAGCCCCCACGGCAGGCGCGAACAGCGGATAGGCCTGGCCGACATTCTGAGCCACCCATTCCGCCATAGCAATTGGCATGCCTGGCAGGCCATTGGGGTTGAGGCCCGAATTGATGTAGATACGCACCATCGGTACGGTGAACATCAGCACAAAACCGGCGCCCAGCAGCATTTTGGCGCTTTCCCATAGAGCCAGCTTCACCTGTCTGCCTTTCATGCCATGCAGGGAGATGGTGATGGCTCCGACGGCCAAAAGGATGGTTCCCGGCAAATAGAGCGGCGTGCTGGAAGCCGAGATCGCCGTACCGAAAATATGCTCCCATTCCACTTTCACACTGGTGAGCCAGCTTTTTAACGGCAGCTGCGGCAACCGGCTCAGGACGAGAATGCCGGCCAGCAACAGATAGGGCGCCCAGGCCTTAGCCAGGGATAAACGGGTATTGGCGCCCTCATTGTCCAGTTTAATTGTAAGTGTACCCAACCATTCTTTGGGCCAGTTGCTCTGTTCCGGAAAATCCCATTTCTCCTTCGGTATCAGGAAGCCTTTTCTCGCAGCCGTCACTACGATGGCCATGCCCACCAGAGCGCCAAGCAGGGAAGGAAACTCCGGCCCCAGGAACAGGCCCGTCAGCATATAGGGCAGGGTGAAGGCCAGCCCGCCGAATAAAGCAAAGGGGACAATGGCCAGCCCTTCCTTCCACGACCGGTTGGCCCCGAAGAAGCGGGTCAGCATCATGATCATCAGAGTAGGGATGAGCGTACCGGCAAGGGTGTGAAGCACAGCAACATTGGAGGTGACGACATACAGGTATTCCATGAAGCTCATATCCACCTCCGCCAGGCGGCTGGCCAGTTCGGGGCTTTCCAGGCCGCCCCGCACGCCCACCAGGATGGGCGTACCGACGGCGCCGAAAGTGACCGCCGTGCTCTGCACCATCATGCCCAGCATCACCGCCGCCATAGCCGGAAACCCCAATGCCACCAGCAAGGGAGCGACGATGGCCGCGGGCGTGCCGAAGCCGGCTGCCCCTTCGATGAAGGAGCCGAACAGCCAGGCGATGATGATCGTTTGCACCCTGCGGTCGGGGCTGATGTCCGAAAAGCCGCGCCGGATCACGCTCACCCCGCCGGAATACTTGAGCAGGTTCAGCAACAGGATGGCGCCGAAGATGATGTACAGAATATCGAAGGTGATGAACAGGCCCTGAATGGTGGAAGACAGGAGCCCGGCCACGGAAATATCCCAGGTGAAGTAGGCGATCAGAGCGGTAGCGATGAAAACGGCCGGCATTGCGATGCGGGCGGGGATCCGGAAGCCCACAAGCAGGATGCCTGCCAGCAGGATGGGCGCGAAGGCAAATAAAGCCAAAGCAGATAAGGACATGAAAAAAAGCTGTTTTTCGTTATTGTTTTGGCAATTTACTTTAATTGCCAGTATTATTCTTGTTTCGGAAGATTTATCCTTGAAACCCCATGCAGAGAACGGCCCCGCCTTTCAGCCGAAGCTATGCGGAAGCTGCCCGCCCCGGCAGCCCAAAAACGCACAAGCCCACCCGCGTACGCGGATGGGCTTGTGCTCTGTGAGCCCGCTGGGATTTGAATTGTTTTCACAATAGACTGGTATTCAGTTATTGTGTGCTTAATGTTGATGTTTTTTAAAAGTAGGTGAAAAATTTTCTTCTCTTTTTTGGGAACCCTGGGTGGGAGGCCTGGAAATAGTGCCTGTTATGGTTTCATTTTATCCGGATCCTGGCGGGTGTCGAAAATATCTGTGATGTAAGCGACGTCATCAATGATCCGATAGATAATTTTATAATATCCTTCTACCAAATACCTGTGCCCTTGCTCTAATTCCACCAAACTTTCTTCTTCCTGCCCCAACAAAGGATGCTCTGTGAGCAACAATATCTTCTTGTTTACTCTGGCCCTGATCCTTCGCCCTTTTTTTGGAAGCGCCGACACTTTTGTAGTAATCATAGATCTCCCGGAACCGCTTCCTGGCAGTTGCAGTAAGCCGAACCCTCATTTATCCCAATCTTCTTTCATGACTTCCTCGATGGGAAATACTCTGCCGGCTTCAATGTCCCGGTTTGATTCCTCTGCGCGCCGGATCAGGCCTTCCTTTGTCAGGGGCTCAAAAGCCTGCCCCTCTGCTTCTTCCTTCAACTCGACTAACTTCTTGATCACAGATTCATCCTGCAATCTGGCAAGCCATTCTATCAGGTTTAACTTGATGGACTCTACGTTCATTTTTGAAAGCTTTTGTACTTATAGGTAACGATTTCCATTTGGGAATCGTTTCCAATCGTTCAAATCCAAAGACATATACTGAGTTTCAAGGATGGAGGAAAAGTTAGCCAATTAGGATTTCCAGCCTTTTTCGTTGCTATAAGTTTCTATGGGATAAGCCGGAGAATAGTCATAAGCCTTACCCGTCTTGCGCTCATAGGCTTTGGAAGGGATATACAGCAATTCTTCGAAGGTGAGGTCCTTAGGCATCTGGGTAGGATCTTCCAGTACTTTCTCGTACGCCTCCTTCCCATTGGCAACTACACAACAACGGGCATAGAGAAAGTTATCAACCGAGAAATAGCGGCCTGGTGACCAGGCATCTTCTCCGATATGCCGGGTATAAGCTTTAGCATCCAGAGCGTACAGCTTCTCAGAGAGCAGGTTGGCAAACTCGAAGATCTGGCGCACCGGGCCGGCAGCCAAATGCGCTACTGCAGGTTCCACTACGGCCTCATCATCCCCTTCCTTTTCCCAGTCCAGCATAGCAATGACTTCCCAGAAGTGTTCCTCACTCAGGGGCGCTTTGCTTTTCTCCGGATGCAGCTCCACACTGATCTCCGCCTCCGGGTACTTTTCCTGCAAATCCTTGATAACTTCTTCGCTGAGCGATCGGAGGGGCATTTTGATCTTGCTTGTCATAAAGGCGCAGTTTATCTGTGTATCTAATATACTACAAATATTGGAGAGGGGAAGGTTCAGTAATGAGTTTTAAAAAGCCTTTCAAAAGATCAAACGCCAGATGGAGGAATTAAATGTCAAGCAAGACAAGCAAAGTAAATATGCCGAACCCTCATTTATCCCAATCTTCTTTCATGACTTCCTCGATGGGAAATACCCTGCCGGCAGATATATATACCTACCAGACAGTGGTTCAGGAGCTTTGATACCCAGGCGTTCCCTCAATTCTTCGAGTGAAATATTCCACAGTTCGGCCAGGGCGATCATACTTTCCAACCTTTTTCCTTCAAGCGCTTCAATTTGGCCGATCAGGCTCATCAGTTCCTCATGTTCCTTCTCTGTAAGAGCGCCTTCCTTTTGCTTCGCTTGCAATTCCATAAACCGGCCGTGCAGAGAATCCGGTAAGCCTTCATTTATGACCGAGAACAACTTGACCTCTTCTCCGGACAGCGCATGAACCCCCTCTCCTTTCTGGCCTTCTATTTCCGCCTCTTTCAGGAATTGCTTTAGGTTTTCCAGCAGCTCCCAAAACGCAAAAAGCCCAACCAACCGCTTTCGCGATTGGGCTTATGCCGTGTGAGTCGATGGATTTGAATTGCTTCCATAAGACACTGATAACTAGTTATTTAGTGCTTAATGTGGCTACCCGTCTAAGGTTGGACAAGTTAGGGTTTAAAACCGGGAACCAAGAG
>CAYVVK010000525.1:0-5012 GCA_964454855.1 uncultured Phaeodactylibacter sp.
CGGTTGCCACACAGGAGCCGCCGGCCCCTGCCGTTCGTTGGCAGCTGCAAGCCGATGGGCAGCTGCGGTTCGAGCTCCCTGAGGGCGGAAATAATACGCTGGTACTCTACAACTGGCTGGGGCAGCGCCTGGGCCAATACCGCATCCATTCCGATGAGATCATCCCGGCCACGGAAGGCGCCGGCTTTTTTGTGTTGTGGAGGGATGGTAAGTTTGTGGTTTCCGGAAAACTGGTGGGGAAGAGGGGGTTCTAATACACTGCAATGACAAGCAAAATGAAAATCAACACCACCTTATTCCTGCTGTTCCTCTTACTCTTCCTTTCTCTTCCCTCCTGCCGCAGCTGGCAGGCCAGCACCTACGCTTTCCCCGATGCCGTAGACACTTCCGACAGGCCCGTGCTGATGCCGGAACAGAAAACCTGGCAACTCGATGGTATTTATGCAGATTCCCGCTTCCCTACCGCCCACCTAAACGGTTTCCGGCAGGAGGACGACAGCACCTTCCGGGCCACCATCCTCCCGGAGAACAAACCCATCAATAAGAGCCCCTGGTACGCATTCCGCCTGTGGGCCGATGAGGAACGCGACATTCGCCTGATCCTGGATTACGATTATGCGAAGCACCGCTATTTCCCCAAGATCAGCCGGGATGGCCAGAACTGGGCCGCCCTAGACAGCAGCCGCTTCGCCATGCTGGATGAAGAAGACGCCCTGCTCCGGCTTTCCCTTTCCCCGGATACCCTATGGCTGGCGGCGCAGGCGCCCGCTGGCACGCAAGAGGTAGAGGAATGGTGCGACAGGCAGAGCCTCCACCCGGCGGTACAGTGGGAAACCATCGGAGAGAGTAAGCTCGGCAGAGCCCTATGGATGCTGGATATCGGGGAGGGCAAACCCAAAGGAAAGCCCCTGATCATACTGCTCTGCCGACAGCATCCGCCGGAGGTGACCGGCTGGGAGGCCCTGAAATTCTTTGTAGATGAGCTGCTGTCGGAGGATGAGGCCGCCCGGGCCTTTCGCCGGAAGTACCGGGTGCTGGTTTTTCCCCTGGCCAACCCCGACGGCGTAAGCCTGGGCTTCTGGCGCCACAATGCCGGCGGCGTCGACCTCAACCGCGACTGGGCCTACTACCGGCAGCCGGAAACCCGGCAGCTGGCCAACCGGATCGTACAGGAGGCCGGCAAAAACCGCTCTAAGGTACTGATCGGCCTGGATTTTCACTCTACCCTCAAAGATGTCTTCTACACCAATGACGAGGCAGAAATGCCGCCTTCCCTGCCTGGCTTCAAGGACCGCTGGCTGGCCGGCCTGCGCGCCGAACTGCCCGCTTTTGAGTTCCGGGAGAGCCCTTCCAATGTAGGCGCTCCCGTCAGCAAAGGCTGGTTCCTGACGCAGTTCGGCGCCCTGGGCATGACTTATGAGATCGGCGATGACACCCCCCCGGAGGCTATTGAACGGAAAGGAAGGGCCTCGGCCCGGGTGATGATGGAGTTGTTGGGTGGGAATAAGTAAGATAGCAAGGCCCTCAGGCCAGCCGGAGGCACGTCCTGCCCGGAAGGACAAGGTGTCAACTTCCCCCTGCACTGAAAACGCAGCCATTTTTACCTCCGGTCCGCGAGGCGCCTGCCCCGGCCTGGATGGGTTGTTGGAAAAAGGAGGCTTTTGCTTCCTGGACAGTCACCACAAAGATCTACTGGTGTGACAGGGCTCGCCTGGCGGCTCGAAAGAAAGTAGCCACTAAGGCATGAAAGCCCACGAAGTTTTTTTGACTCTAGGCTCGCCTTGCGGCTCGGAGGGATTAGCCACTAAGGCTCCAAGACACGAAGGGCCACTAAGGAGTTCGGCTCAGCGCAGGCAGGCACAAAAAATTCGCTAAGGACTGTCTTGGGCGGAGATGCAAACCAAAACTCCGGGAATCTTGGTGCCTTAGTGCCTGCCTGCGCTGAAGCTTCGGCAGACAGACCTTAGTGGCAAAAAAAAATACTGAACCGGCGCAAGCCGGGAGGTAACTCAAAAACCTGGTGCATTGGTGGTGAAAAAAAGGTTATCCGGACTACAAATCACGAGTTTCCACTGTAATAGTTCCGGGCAGGGTGATAATTTCCGGGGAAACCTTATCATCATGAAACAAATCACCCTACTGTTTTTTCTGTTATTCCTGTTCTGCAGTGCCGTCCCGGCCCAGCAATGGTTCATTCCCGGCGCCATTAACAGCACCGGCCGGCTGGACGACATTCACTTCATCAATCCGGATACCGGCTGGGCGGTAAGCTCGTACCGCCAGATCTTCCGCACCAATGACGGGGGCGGCCAGCTGGGTGCAGCTGCCTTTAGGCCACAATTACAACCGCTTTCAGGTATTTGGCGATACGCTGGCCTATGCTTCCGGCTTGCAGGTCTACAAATACAGAGATACCACGGTAATGACAAGTTCTGCGCCCGCTGTGGGCCGGCAGTTCGACCCTCAACTGGCCGTTTCTCCCAATCCCGCGAAAGAGCAGGCTACCGTCTCGCTGCAGCTCCCCCGGGCGAATAATGTGGACCTCAACCTCTACGACAGCCGGGGAGCCCTGATACAGCGGGTGTTTATCGGCAGGCTGCCGGCCGGGCGGCATACCTTCCCGCTTCGGTTGGTGGAACATAGTGCCGGGTATTATCTGGTGGGGCTGCAGGTAAATGAAGGCCTTTATTCAGTGCCGCTGATCGTTCGGTAGGGAGTAGGCAGGCAACTGGGGGGGCATCGGATGGGCAATGGGGATCACTCCTGGCCCAGGTCTTCCAGCAGCCCGTCCAGCCCCAGCTTGTAGTACAGTTCTGGATTGTCTTTCTTCACCGCCCGGGCGATCTCCCGAATGTGGCGGATCAGCAGGCGGTTGAGGATGCGGGCCTCGGGATCGGTGGGCTGGGGCTCGCCCTCTTCCTCCGGAGGGGGCGGCGGCGCTCCGCGGAGCATGCTTTCCTCTCCGGTGAGTATCCAGTGGAGGCTGATGTCGGGATAGTGGTTGGCGATGGCCTCGAGCAGGTCGATGCGGGGGGTTTGGGTCCTGCCGGTTAAAAAGTTGGATAGGTTATTCTCGCTGTAGCCGGTAGCTACGCAGAATTGCTTTTGGGAAAGCTCTTTAAATTCCAGAAACTCTTTAACCCTTTGAGGAATAGACATCTACAGCAGCATTTACTAAAAAAATGTAAATAAACAAACCACTGGGCTTGCATTTATGTAATTTTCTACATTATATTTGCAGTACCCAATCTCAAAATATGCAGTCGGAAATTTACAAAAAGTAAACCCTACTTTTTGCAAAAACGGTAGTGCAATTCCTGGTGGCCGTGCTGCCCACCCCCATCCTGTCCAACGAGCTGACACAGAAAAAGAGCCGCCCTGCCAGGCAGGGCCTTGAATTCTATTGTCACACTCAAACCAATACCTATGATCCGTTCCGTTCCTTCTTCGGGGAACGCGCTACGCGCTTCCGTCATTCTGTTGCTTGCCCTACTGGGCGCCACCCTGCTGTATTTCGCCATGCCGCCCGCGCTGCAGCCTCCGCCGCCTACCCTGAAGGCCAACAGCCCCGCCATAGAATACGAACTTACCGAGGCCGACCTGCATGTCGACTGGCCCGCCGGCGGCCCGGAATTTGACCCGCACGATAAGTGCCCGCCGGATTTTTTTAAGAAGGGGTTTAGGCTGGTCCTCAGAAGGCGGGACAATGGGGCTTATGCCAAGTTTCTCTACCACAAAGGCAAAAAGCTGCTCTACCGCATCGACAAAGATGTAATTGAGGGAAAAGCAAAAGTTGGGCTGCACTGGGTGGCTAGTACAAAGCCCCGCGCCCGCTATCGTATTGCCGACAGAGCCTACAAGGAAGGCAAAGCCGTAAAGGTGCCCAACGCCAAAGGGGGTAAGGATACAAAAATCTTCCAATACGGACAGGCCGTCTCAAAAAGGAGAGCACAGCCTCATCGCGAACTCTTCCGGGAAACCCACATCATCCCCCGGCAATGTCCAGACTGGTGGGATATTATTAACTTTACTCCTTGATGGAGAGAGATGCCAGACGTCAGACGTCAGATATCAGATGTCAGACCAGGCTCTGCACGCTGGAGGCCGGGGGCGCGTAGAAGGATGTGCGCCCCCTGGCTCCCTGTTTTTTTCCAAAACCAACAAAATCATACAACATGAAGTACGCCTTTACCAGCATGCGCCTCGAAGCGCCCAGCCTTTATGCCCTCTTCATGAAGTGGGTGGAAGCCGAACTCATTGTCACCGAAGACAGCGCCCGTATCGTTGGCTACGGCTACTATTATGAAGTTGCCGGCGCCTTCTCTGACCTGGTGCTCGACTGGGAAGCTACCATCCCTATTCCTAATCCTGGCTTGCAGCCCGGAGAATACGAACTGGATATGCTGGATGGGCAGCTCTATGCTTTCCGCAATCAGCAACGCTATCCCGTTCCGGACGGTCCGGTGGTGGTGGAAGTAGAATATTCACCCGAGGAAGATTAGAAGGCAGTGTAGTAAAACCAAAACAACATGAGATTCGCTTTCACCAGCATGCGCCTCGAAGCGCCCAGCCTTTATAAGCTCATCATGAAATGGGTGGAAACGCAGCTCATTGTTACCGAAAATGACGCCCGCATCATCGGCTACGGCTACTACTACGAAATCGCCGGGGCTTTTTCCGACCTGGTATTCGATTGGGAGGCCACTATCCTCCTTCCCCACCCTGGCCTGGAGCCTGGAGAATACGAACTGAATACGATAGATGGGCAGCTTTACGCCTTCCGCAATCGGCAACGCTATTCCATTCCGGATGGGCCGGTGGTGGTAGAAGTGGAATCGGTGCCGGAGGAGGATTAGGGTACGCCATTTTCCATTCGTAGGAACGCTTTTCTCCTCGCCTGCCGGCTCGGGTACTGAAAATCCACAATAGCCTGTCTGCCGCCTCCGTCGGACGTAGGGGCTCGCCTTGCGGCTCGGAGGGATTAGCCACTAAGGCTCCAAGACACGAAGGGC
>CAYVVK010000526.1:0-4990 GCA_964454855.1 uncultured Phaeodactylibacter sp.
ACTGGCGCAACCTCAAGCGCGAACTCAAGGAAGCCGCCCGCCTGCAGCGTGAACTGGGGCGCGAACAGGACGAGGCCGACCGCTTCCACCACTACGCCGAACTCTACGATGCCCTCATCTGCCAGCCCTGCCTGGAGAGCTTTATGGCCAACTACCTGAAATTCTTCAGCCGGCAGTACGATATCGATCTCTCCGAATCTTCCGTGCTTTCCGTGGGCTGCGGCACCGCCCTGGTGGAACGCTACCTGATCGACGAACTGGGTGTGCCTTATGACAAGTTGTTCGGCATCGACATTTCCGAGGCTATGGTGTCGGAAGCCCAGCGCCGCATTCGCGCTGAAGTGGGCGATGTGCTGGAATTCGACTCGGAAGGCAAACAATGGGATATCGCTTTCAGCGGCCTGAATGTCTTCCACTACCTGGACTACCGCCGGCTGGAGGAGGCCATTCAGAAAACCGCCGCACTGGTCAAACCCGGCGGCTATTTCATTGGCGACTTCATTACCCCCGACCACATCCGCTGGTACCCCAACCTGATGTATTCCAAAGACAAACAGGTGATCTCCCTGCGCACGCCCCGCCTGGTGGAAGATGAAGGCCGGGTATTTCAGGAAAGCGAGATCGTCAACATCAACTTCGGAGAGGGTGAAATGGAACTCAACTACGCCGGCAAACACCTGCGCTTCCTGCCGCCCCTGCACCGCATCCGCACCTACTTCGAACGCGCCTTCCAGGGCAAGGTGGATCTCTACGACGCCCACAGCCTGGAACTGATCCCGGAATGGGCGGATAGCTGTAAAAGTACGCGGTATATCGTGGTGGCTGAGAAGGGTTGATTGCCACCTGGCGACTACAGTTCGCCCGGCCATACGGCTCACATGGGCTGCTGGTTGATCAGGCCATAAAGTATGCGCATCGCTTAACTTAATGGTTGGCTAAATGGGTAGATGGGCGCTGTCCGTATGCGTACGGTAAAGTGTTCGATAGTGGACAACCTTTCCTCTCCGGGCCAGCCTGTGAGCATCTAATCAGCTGATAACCAGGCACACTAACAAAACTGGCATACCGATTGCCTGTTTCATACTGACCTAATGCTATTTTGGGCTCCCGGGCCCATCCACAAAAATCCACCTGATCAGTATGAAGCATGCTATCCTCGCTCTACTCTTTTCCTTTTATTGCCTGGCGGCCGGTGCCACCGGCCTGGAGATTGAAGATGTCCGCTACAACTTTGTGAACATTAATGGGCAGCTTACTGATTTCTCTGCCGAGTTTACCATCAGCTGGGACAATGCCTGGCGCAATGATCGCAACCACGATGCCGCCTGGGTTTTCTTCAAGTTATCTAAGCCGGGGGCTCAGGAACCTCACCTGAAAGTTGACCCCGCCCGCCTGCAGGTGGTAGATATTAGAAAAAGGGAAGGCCCGCAGGCAGAACTCCTGGCCTCTCCCGACAGCCTGGGCATCTTCGTACAGGCCGCCAGCAAACACCGGGGGCCGGTATACTGGAATCTGAAAGTACATTTCAAGCACCCTCCAGAAGGATTTAAAGCCTGGGAATATACCCTCAATGTACAGGGTATAGAAATGGTTTATATTCCGGAAGGCGCCTTTGTGCTGGGCGATCCGGATACCACTTCTCTTTCTTACAACGCCTTCTACCAATCTGGCCCCGCTGGAGAATTCGGCGGGCTCTATACCATAGATTCCGAAGGCCCCATAGCCGTAGGCCCTGAAGAGGGTAGCCTGTATTACCGCTCCGAAGAGCCCATCTATAATGGCGATCAACAGGGGTCCGTACCGGCAGCTTTTCCCAAAGGTTTCGCCGCGTATTACATTATGAAGTACGAAATCAGCCAGGGTCAATATGCAGCATTTCTCAACAGCCTCGGCCCTACCAGTGCTGCTCACCGCGCCAATTTCGGTGGCTCCGATTATTATGAAAAACGGGGAACCATCCGCTACGAAGAAGGAAAATATAAAGCTCATGCCCCAGATCGCCCCCTCAATTTCGTAAGCTGGGAGGACGGTATAGCCTTTGCCGACTGGGCCGCCCTGCGGCCAATGACAGAATTCGAATACACCAAAGCCTGCCGCGGCCCACGCCAGCCGGTAGCTCATGAATACCCCTGGGGTACTTCCGAACGCGCGCAGATCGCTCGGATTGTAGACAGTGAGGACAAGCTCGGGCTCATTCACGGCTATACCGAAGCGGATCTGTCTGATGCCACCCTCCCCTACCTGGGCGCTTCCTACTACTGGGTGATGGACCTGGCGGGCAGCGTTTGGGAACGAGTGGTCACACCTGGCGATGAGCTGGGGCGCCAATTCACCGGCAGGCACGGAGACGGAGCGCCCGGCTACCTCGGCAAAGCCACCGTAGAAGGCTGGCCCCGGGACGATGACCACGAAGGGGGTTATGGCTACCGGGGAGGCGGCTTTTACGAGCAGGGGCAAAGCTTTAGCGACATCAACCCTTACAGCCCTGTCGCCTACCGGCCTTATGGCTCCTGGTCCGGTGGGCCGCGCTATATCTCCTATGGTTTCCGCTGTGTACGTACAGCCCGATAAGCGTTAAAAAACCAGCCTTCCACGCGGTAAACCTAAAAATTGCGTATTATTATTATAGCACCAGGGCAGCGAGCAGCGAACGCTGCCCTGGCAATCATCACCCGATTTCGTAACTAAATACCCACACGATGAAATTCAGGAATCACCTGGCTTTTCCCATCCTATTTTTATTCGCCGCCTCTTCCGTAGCACTTTTCAACGCCAACCGTTCCCTCGACAGGGATCAGGAAGCGGTCGAAGCAGCAGTCCTCGACTATGTAGACGCCCTCTACGAAGCAGACACCAGCAAGGTGTACCGCAGTGTACATCCCGACCTGATGAAGCGGGGCTTCTACTTCAACCCGAAAGAAAAGGCCTACAGCGACTACAACCCCATGACATTTGAGCAGCTCGTTCAGCTGTCTGTCCGCTGGAACAAGGATGGCGACCGCGCCGATGAGAATTCTCCAAAGAAAATAGAAGTGTTCGAGGTGCTCGATAAGACGGCCTCCGCCAAGCTGACCGCCGAATGGGGCATCGACTATTTCCACCTCGCCAAACTCGACGGCAAGTGGTACATCATGAATGTGCTGTGGCAGTCGCCTCCGCGGGAGGATAGGTAGTATGAAGAGTTTTGAGTTTTGAGGGAAGAGTTCTGAGTTATCCTTCTTTTCAAGATTTGATTAGAAATACCACTCAAAACCCAAAACCCAAAACCCAAAACCCAAAACCCAAAACCCAAAACCCAAAACCACTGTATTCTACTGGCGAATCGCCTGCACCTTAAAGGGTACAGGTAGTTCGCCACCTTCTACGATCGCAGCGAAGGAACGGGCTTCCTCTTCCGAGAAAGTACCCGTTATCATGGTTTCTCCGGAGGTGATCTCCGCGGCCACTTTGGGCGCGAAGTACACCAGGCCGTCCATTACCATAGCCAGTGCCTGGCCCTTGTTGCGGCGGGTCGCTTCCGCCCATTTTGCCGCGGCCCCTTCATCGAACTTAATGCCAATAGAGAAGTGTGCTCCGGGCTGTACGCTCACGCTTTTTATGGCCTCTCCATCGAGGATGGGCTGCCTTTCCTCATCGTATTTCAGGGCATAAACCGAGAGTTGGCCCTCCTCATTCCGAAAACGGCTGAGGGCAATGTCCATTCTGTCGGGTAATCCATGTATGGCAACCAGCTCCAGGAATTCCAGGGCCATTAGCTGTGGAATGGTGCCCAATACCGCCTCTTCTTTGGGAGGCGCTTCGCCCAGCATTTCCCTGGCAGTGGCGCTGAGTTGCAGCATCGGCAAGGCCTCATCGCGCGGATATACCTCACGGAATTCCAGTTGGCCACGGCTGGAAAGGAGCGTCAGCAGTTGCTGCTGCGGAAGCTGTTTGTCATCAAAACGAAGGATGATCTGCCCTTTTTGGATATCACTGGTGATCACCTGTTCGGCAATGCCAAAAGCCCGCAGGCGGTTGATGATAATCGCCTCAGACTCGCGGAGTTCCTCCTTGCTGGCGCCTGGGCTGGCCAGGACGACCTCTATTAGTGCGGGCGAAGGAGATGGAGCAGAATAATTGAAAGAAGGCATCAGGCTCGTCAGCAGAAAGAGGCCAACGGCGATATAAACGAAATTTCTCATTGTTAAGTGGGTTGGGGTTTCCGGCCAGGGCAGCCCTCGAGCTGCCCTGATTGGAAACGGGCCAGAAAATAAATTTCATGGAAAGATAAAAGCTCATTCCGGGCGCATCCGGACAACCATCACGGCTGTTCAGCCTTCAGGCAGGACACACGGTGCCTCCCGGAATGTCAGGCTATAGCCGGAGGAATGTCATTTCTGGCGCAGGAGAAAAGATGGTACCGCTTCACCTTATACCTCAGGGGTATAGCAGCAGTGTATTGCGCCTTATTTTGAAGAAATTGGTGCGTATAAAAGGAATTGAAAATCTGCGGAATGGCAAAAAGTGGCTTAGGGAAAACCGACTCTGGAGCCTGAAGTTGCTCGGAAAGCACCGGCCCCGTAAAAAGGGCAGCTTCCGAATCAGTGTGAGCCTTTAATTCCGTAAGGGCCTGCCCATCCGGAGAAGCATGGGGCGAAGCGTAGCGGGGGCTGGAAAGATTACCCAGCGCCAACACCAGAAATACATAAGCCAGGGCAATCGCCCGCCGCAGTATTTCGGGATGATGTATTTTGCTTTTTTCCATTGCCCGGTAAAATAGGTGAAAAAATAGAGAAAGTCAAGCCCATACTGGAGACTGGGGGACTGGGGGACTGGGGGACTGGGAGACTTGGGGACTGCATACTGCACACTGCCCACTGGAGACTGGGAGACTTGGGGACTGCATACTGCATACTGCCCACTGGAGACTGGGGACTGGGGACTGGGGGACTGGGAGACTGGGAGACTTGGGGACTGCATACTGCACACTGCCCACTGGAGACTGGGAGAC
>CAYVVK010000527.1:0-4979 GCA_964454855.1 uncultured Phaeodactylibacter sp.
GGCCGCTTCGGCAGGATCGAGCTGTCCGCCGGGATGAGTATGGGCGTGCTCGTCTCCACCCGGGGCGATGGCGAACTGACCTTCAGTGGAGAAACCGAAAAAGGCGCTCCCGTCGACCCTTTCACCATCGCCCTTGATTTCAACTTCTTCGAAGGCAACTTCCAGAACCCCAGCCTGGATGGTGGAGAAACCCGGGAACTGGACGGAGAACTAGTGGAAATACCAGGTACCCTGGGCGCCTACTATCAGGAGCTGGACGACACCGGAAAACTGTTCAATAATTTCGACCTGGGCCTCATCGGCGGCCTGGCCGTATACCTCAACCAGGGCCTGTATCTGGGCCTGCGCGCCAATTACGGCCTGCTGGACATCACCGAAATGGAACGGGACATCAGCCGGAAAGAACTGGGCGAAAATAACGGTTATATTACCCGCGACGACGATGACAGGAATCTGGTCCTGCAGGCTTCTATCGGTTTTAGCTTCTAGATATGCGGCTTTTTTCAAGCATCATTATCCACACACACCCCCAGGAAGTATATCGCTTCGTAGCCCTTCACCCACAGAATATGAAAAAGTGGATGAAGGGCTTCAGCCATTACGAACACCAGAAAGGCCGGAAGCGCCGGGAAGGCAGCACCGGCATTCAGGTATTCGATGAAAACGGGCATATCACCCGGGTTCAGGAAGAAGTACTCGCCAACGAACCCCATAGCCGGCTGGTACTGAAACTCACCCATAAGAATATGTCGAGTGAGCTGGAATACCAGTTCCTTGACCAGGGTGGGCAGCACACCAAACTACTTGTTACCGCCCGGGTGCGCTTAAAACCCTCCTTTTTCAACCTCTTTTCCCTTTTTGTCAAAAGCCCTATGCAGCGGCAACAGGATGAAGACCTGGGGCGGCTGAAGCGGGTGATGGAGGGGTAGAGGGCTTTGCTACATTGCTATATTGCTATATTGTTATATTGTTATATTGTTGGATTGTTATATTGTTGGATTGTTGGATTGTTGGATTGTTGGATTGTTGGAGCCTGGCTGTTTTATTTTACTCATATTTGCTGCGCGGGCAGAGCGCCGGAAGCCTTACTTTCAGGCTTTCGGCGCGGATTAGAGACTGTTTATTAAAGTGTGTCCCGCGTAGGGTTTTAAACCGCCAAGTGCGCGAATAACGCAAAGGTATTCGCCTGACGGCGAATAAGTTATGGGCTGCTTCGTGTTCCTCTGCGCCCTCTGCAGTTTGAGACAACCTGCCTGCCGCTTGCAGCGCCAAGCAGGCAGGAAACACGGCGGTTTGAACAGTCCCGAATATTCTCTCGAAGCTAAACCCAACAGGCACTCGAAGCAGCCCAAAATAACCCCCTCTGCCACACCCCCGGCAACAATTTAACAATCTCCACAGAGCCCCCTTGCGCCGTATTGAAATAAACCGTACATTTGTCAAAAATTACCCAAACGGGTAAAACCATGGAAGCAAGCACCGAAGAAAAAATACTGGAGGCCGCCCGGGAAGTTTTTACACAAAAGGGCTTTGCCGCGGCCCGCATGCAGGAGATCGCAGACGTAGCGGGCATCAATAAGGGCTTGCTGCATTATTACTTCCGCAGTAAGAACAAGTTATTCCGGGCCGTTTTTGACGAAGCTTTCGCCCAGTTTGTCCTCAGGGTGAACAAGATCTTCGAAGCCGACATCCCGCTCTTTGACAAGATCGAGGCTTTTGTAGACCAGTATATGGACATTCTGATCGCCAATCCTATGCTGCCTTCTTTTGTCATCAACGAACTGAACCAGAAGGGAGAGGCTTTCGTAAAGGACCTGCTGAGCCGGGAAAGGCGCCCTAACCCGCTACCGCTTATCGGGCAGATACAGATGGAAGTGCAGGCAGGCAGGATACGGAAAGTAGACCCCTTTCACCTCTTTCTGAATATGCTGTCGATGTGTGCCTTCCCCTTCGTAGCCCGCCCTCTTTTTCAGGGCGTCGCGCGGATGGATGATGCTACATACCTGAATCTGATGAAGACCCGAAAACAAGAGATCATTAATTTCATCCACAACGCCATCCGGTTGCCCGCCTAATTTTTTTCATTCGGTTTACCCAAATGGCTAAATATTGTTTGAAATGAAACCACTCCTCCCCTTAGTCTTTCTCCTGGCCCTTCCCCTGCTTTCCCACGGGCAGGCGGATGAGATCCCGGTAGCGGAATGCTACCGGAAGGCCATGGCCAACTACCCCTTGCAAAAGCAAAAGGAACTGATGCAGAGAACCACCGCCTTGCAAGTAGAGCGCATCGGCAAAGAACGCCTGCCCAGTATCAGCTGGAACGCCCAGGCCAGCCTGCAGTCGGAAACCGTAGAATTTCCATTCCAGCTTCCTTTACCGGGTGGAGAGGCCGCACTCGGCCTGCCCCTGTACCGGGTACAGACTACGGCCGACCTGCAGTATGCCCTCTACGACGGAGGGATAAACGAAGCCCGGCAGAAGGTGGAGAAAGCGCAGCTTGCCGCCAGCCAGCAGGAGGTCGAGGTGGAGATGGAAAAGCTGAAGAGCCGTGCCAATCAGTATATCTTCGGCATTCTGCTCCAAAGAGAGAAGATAGCCATCCTGCGCAACAGCCAGTCGACCCTGGAAAAGAAAGCCGAAACCCTGCAGGCCGCCCTGCAACATGGCGCAGTGCTTCCTGCAGACATCAACAAGATAAAAGTGGAGATCCTGCGCCTGCAGTCGGAAATAGAGGAGGCAGAAGGCAACATCCGCGGGCTGGTTTCCAACCTCAGCGCACTCATTGGCGAAACACTTCCGGAAGACATCTCCTTCACCTTCCCGGAAACGCCGGCCGTCACGGCAGATATGGAGCTGCAGCGGCCGGAGTTAAAGCTGTTCGACTATCAAAAGGAAGGCATACTGGCGCAGGAGGCACTGGCCAGCGCCAGCCGCAGGCCCAAGTTAGGCGTATTCGTGCAGGCAGGTGTGGGGGCTCCCAACCCACTCAATTTCTTTGACGAAAGCCTCAGCCCATTCGCCATGGGAGGGGTCAACTTCAGCTGGAAGATCTTCGATTGGGGGCAGCAGGACAGGGACCGGCAACTGCTGGCCCTGCGCAGCCAGATGGTGGAAGTGCAGCGCGAAACTTTCCGGCATAACATCAACCAGCTGGACGGCAAGTACCAGGAGGATATGGCCACTCTGAAACGGTTAATAGAGAGAGACAAGGAGATCGCCCGCCTGCAGGAGCAGGTACTGAAGCAGGTTTCGGCCCAACTCCAGCAGGGCGTAGCTACCTCCACCGACTACATTACCCAGGCCAATGCCCTGACACAGGCACAGCTCAACCGGCAACTGCACGAACTGCAGCTGCAGCAGGCCAGGATCGATTACCTCACCCTTAAAGGACAACTCTAAATGCACAATATCATGAAATTATCATCCATCCTATGGCTGCCGGCGCTACTGCTGCTGGCCAGCTGCCAGGAACAGAGCGAAACAGCCGACGCTTACGGAAACTTTGAAGCCCGCGAGCTCATCGTTTCGGCAGAAGCCAATGGCCAGCTGCTCTCTTTCACCGCCGAGGAAGGCCGGCAACTGCAGGCTGGCCAGCAGGTAGGCCTCATCGACACCACCCAGCTGCACCTGCAACGGGAACAGCTGAAGGCCAGCATCCGGGCCGTCATCGGAAAGACCAAAACGGTTCAGCCGCAGATCGATGTTTTGCTGGAGCAAAAAGAAAACCTGAAAAGAGAAGAAAAGCGGCTCGCCGCCCTCGTAGCCGACAGTGCCGCCACGCCCAAACAACTGGATGACATACAGGGGCAGATCGAAGTCGTGGAAAAGCAGATCAAAGCTACCCGCTCCCAAAACCAGGAGCTCAACCAGGGTATATTGGCGGAAATAGCGCCATTGGAAGCACAAATAGCACAAATAGAAGACCTGATCCGCCGGTCCTATATCATCAACCCGATAAACGGCACTGTGCTGCTCAAGCTGGCGGAACCTTATGAAATGGCGGCCGTCGGCAAACCGCTGTATACCATCGCAGGCCTGGAAGAACTGGAACTCCGCGCCTACGTGAGCGGAGAACAGCTGCCTCAGATCCAGCTCGGGCAGGAGGTTAAGATCTCTATCGATGAAGATGAAGAGAAAAACCGCAGTTTGCCGGGCACCATCAGCTGGATTGCCGATGATGCGGAGTTTACCCCCAAGACCATTCAGACCAAGAAGGAGCGCGTCAACCTCGTTTACGCCATCAAAGTAAGAGTGAAGAACGACGGCTCCCTGAAGATCGGCATGCCCGGAGAGGTAGCCTTCCACCACAAAGAGGACGAAACCGCTTCCAAATGAGTATGACACCCGCCATTCGCATCGAGCACCTCAGTAAAAGCTATGGTAGTGAAGTCCAGGCACTGGAAGACATTTCCATTGAGGTGGGCCAGGGAGAGCTTTTCGGCCTGATCGGCCCCGATGGCGCCGGCAAGACCACCCTCATCCGCATCCTCACCACTCTGCTGCTGGCAGATGAAGGCCATGCCTGCATCAACGACTGGGACGTGGTCAAGGACTACCGCAAAATACGCAGCCACATCGGCTACATGCCCGGCCGTTTCTCGCTTTACCAGGACCTCACGGTAGAGGAAAACCTGCATTTCTTTGCCACCATCTTCAGCACCACCATCGAAGAGAACTACGAGCTGATCCGGGATATCTATGTGCAGCTGGAGCCCTTCAAAACCCGCCGGGCGGGCAAGCTCAGCGGGGGCATGAAACAGAAGCTGGCGCTTTGCTGCGCGCTGATCCACAAGCCGGTAGCGCTGCTGCTGGACGAACCCACTACGGGCGTCGACCCCGTTTCCCGTAAGGAATTCTGGGATATGCTCAAGCGGTTGAAAGAAAAAGGCATCACCATTTTAGTTTCCACGCCTTATATGGATGAGGCCAGCCTGTGCGAACGGGTGGCCCTCAATCAGAACGGCCGGATCCTGAGCATC
>CAYVVK010000528.1:0-4976 GCA_964454855.1 uncultured Phaeodactylibacter sp.
GAAAAAGGCATCCGCTGGTGGAAAGGCCGTTTTTTTGACGAGTATACCGCCGGTGTGAAAGTGGCCGATGACTTAAAAAAAACGGTTTTCAGGCCTTTTTTCAACAAAGCATGGCAGTATTACAAATACGAGTTTCGAACCAAAGTGCTGGAACTCCGGGATGACCTGCTGGACCATCTGTTCGGAGCCTTGCCTACAGATGGCAAAGCCTTGAAAAACAGGGGCTGGCGGGAACTTCTTAAACGAAATACGGGGCTGAAACTCAGGGTCAAGAGCTTCGTAAATGAGAAAATGCTCGAAAAAGAAACGGCCGCCCTGCGCCGGCTCGAGAAGAAGCGCCAGAAATCCTATGTCTTTGATGACTCTCAAAAAAACCTCGAACATCTTGAACCTTTAAAAAATGAATATGAAGCAGTAGTACAATCCATTAGGCGAGTATTTTACGAAGGCCAACCCGACACCCCCACACCTCCCGGAGAATACCTGTTGGAGTTGCAAGGCCATTTTCAGCAGCTCCTGTATTCCTTTAATTCAAACTAGTACATCATGAACATATGTCTTGTTTCATCAAAAGAAGGCGCGGCCGGGAAAATGGCCAAGCAATGGGGGGCGGAGCTGAATTTCACCCTCTTTTCTCACCACATTGAGGATTTCAGCGCATTCGAAGCCGTACTCATCGTAGAGCCTTACGAATGCCGTGACGAAAAGACGCCGGATAAGGGCGGCCTTTACACTTCCATATTTGAGGTTTGGAGGCGTTACCTGGCACGTGAAGCCCCGCAGGTAAAACTGCTCGTGGCAGGTTACTGGGACTCTGGCCACCCTAATTTCATTCCGCTACTGAGCCTGTCTACAGACTTCGACTGGCAAGCCAAAATGGCCGGAGCCAACCCCACAGACAAAGAATGGCCGAAACCTCTGCACAGCTTCGGCGAACCGCTGCTCAACAAGCTGCAACGCTTCTTCAAAGGCCATAGCTCAGAAGGCATTATCGACACGCTGGCCAAGGTACGCCAGAGCCTCAGCAACGCTTATTATCAAATGGAAGAGCAGGAGGAGGATTTTAAAGAGATCTGGCGGGATACCCTTCGACCGCGCCGCGAGGCTTGCCGCAAAATGCTGCACCGGTGGAATGATTACCGGCCTTTTTTTTTTCTTTCGTGAGAGTGAGAACTCCGCAGCAGGCGCTCGACGTCGTCCGTAAAGATCCACATCGTTTTGACCTGATCTCCATAGATCTTTATTTCCTCGAACCTTCCGGCGACCAGGAAAAAGGGCTGGAACTAACCAGGCAATTGAAAGACATGGCTCCCGACATTCCTCTCATTGTTGTCACCAAGGACAATACCTGGAAAATGGCCAAAGAGGCCATTGATGTGGGGGCGAAATTTGTGAGGGGAGAAATCCAGCATGCATTCACTTATAAGGAGTCAAATAAGGATTTTAAAATAATAGCCATAAAATACAGGCCATTTCAAAAGAAGAACCTGCCTTTTGAATTAAAAGAATGGCTTTGGAAAGATTTCGACTGGGTTAATCAACAAATTGATGCCTTGTCTTCCTCCAACTCTTCTTCTGACCTATTACTTGACAGTACTATCACAGCTGGTTTCTACCAGAAACTTGACGGTGAGATCCTGGAAATTGCAGACACTATTTTTAAGAGGCGCTGAATGGACCGTGCTCAAAAAAGCGAGGGCGAAGCTTTCGCTTCACCCCGTCTGTGATTTGTGCTTTTATGGAAATGCAACTTGATATCTACCCTCTCAGCTCCAACTGATACACCCCTTCCATCAGCCTACTTTCCTGCTCCCTTGCCTCCTCCAATTCCTCCTTATCTTTCTCTTCGATCTGCTGGCGGCGCGATTTCCAGGCGGTGCCTTCCTGGAAGAAGGCAATGAGGGCCCAAACCAGAAGGACGGTCGGCAGCAGCACGCTCATGGCCAGCCCCTTCACCTCGTAGCGCATGTGCATGAACTCGTAAATAATGAAGTACGCTTTGTAGAGCGACAGAACGATCAGTACCAGCCCGATCAGGTAGCCCAGCCAGCTAATGTCTTCAATGCCGGGAATGACATACCCTTTGCCGGCCAGGGAGAAAAACACCTCTACCAGCGTAACAACCGCCAGGATAACCAGCCCTTTATAGACCACCTTTTTTGATTCTTCGTAGCTAAGTCCCATTTTATTGAGCTTGTTTTTTGTTTCTAATTAGGTTACTGTTTTCAGCCGCCGTGCCGATGGCGCTCGGCACACTGCTTACTGTTTACTGCCCACTGATCTAAAGCAGGTAAAACACCAGGAACACAAATACCCACACCAGATCCACAAAGTGCCAGTACAGGCCTATCTTTTCCACCATCTCATGGCCATTCCTGCGGCGCAGATACAGCCCGCTGGCCGCATTGATCATAATGATGGTCAGGAAAATGACACCCGAAAAAACGTGGAAGCCGTGGAAGCCCGTAATGAAGAAGAACAGCGCGCCAAAAGCTTTGGGGCCGAACTGCTCCATTTTAACCATGCCGGCATCCGGGCCTTCCGTCACCTTGTATTTGCGGTGGATAAAGCCCTGCTCGTCCACATAGTAGCCGGGATGGTCACCCTGGCTGTAGTCGTGCTCGGCATGACCGCCCTCGCCTTGCTCTTCGACATCATGCCCTTCACCAGCCTTGTGGATCAGGTAACTCTCTCCGGCCTCAAAGGTTTCTTCAGACTCCGTGCCTTCGGGAGTCAGGTAGACTCCTGCCTCCGTGTAGGTGCCAAAGGGGTTAGTAGTGACCGACATGTGCTCCGTGCCAATGAGGTTCGTCCATTCCCAGGCCTGGCAACCAAGGAATCCCGCGCCGCCGAGTATGGTCATCAGCATCCAGAAAACGACCCCGTTCTTATTTTCCCGATGGCCTTCCTGTACCGCCCGCACCATAGTCACGGAACTCACGATAAGGAGGAAGGACATAATGGTCACAAAGATCAGCGGCGCGTGGTGAATACCAAAAGGCGCTGTGGAAAACACAAAATCAGGCACCGGCCAGGTGGGGCTGCTGAAACGCAGGGCACCATAGGCAATCAGGAAACCGGCAAAAGTGAAAGCATCTGACAACAGGAAGTACCACATCATCAACTTACCGTAACTCGCCTTAAAAGGGGGTTTGCCGCCCATCCAGGCCTCTTGCGTATCCTGTATCTCTTTGTTTTCAGTAACGATATCGGACGTCGTCGCCATCAGTTATCTTTGTTTTGTTTGTTATTCGTTTAAGATTGTAGCGTAAAGAACAGCAGCAGGTACACCCACAGAAAATCGACAAAATGCCAGTAGGTGAGCGTCAGCTCGAAGCGCAATTTCCGTGCAGGAGTTACCTTATGGCGCAGCGCAAACGCATGGATGATGGCCAGCAGCAGGGTGGCAATGCCTCCCAGGATGTGAGCCGCGTGTACGCCGGAAATGACATATACGAAAGAACCCGAGGGGTTGGTGGTCAGCTCCACGCCAATGGCGGTCAGTGCCATCCATCCCTGATATTGCAAAACTAAGAAAGCTAATCCCAAAATTAAAGTCAGTACGAGCAATATCCGGTAAAGCCGGGTGTTGCCCCGCTTGAAAGACAGGTAGGACGAGTGCAGAGACACACTGCTCAGCAGGATGACTACGGTGCTGATGTAGAAAATGTCCGGCAGGCGGAATTCCAGCCAGTTGCCCGCCGCCTGGCGAACAATGTAGGCACTGGTGAAAGCTGCGAACAACATCATCATACTCGCACAGGCTATCCAAAGCGCAAATTTCTTGGGATGTATCTTATTCCTTCTGTATTCTGTCGCTACTAATGTCGCGTTCATAATTATTCTAAAGTTTATCTATAAACAAAGCGATCAGCGCAACCGGGATATACGCAAATGAATAGAACATCAGTTGCAGGGCCGATTTGCGGCTGCCGGCTTTGTAAAAGTTCCAGCTAAAAAAGGCATAACACAGGCTGAGCACCAATACTATAATGGCGGAAACCAGCCCGCTCACGCCCAGCAGATAAGGTATTGCCCCTACCGGCAAAAGGAATACGGCATACAGAAAAGCCTGTAGGCCGATGTTCTGGTCAGGCGCTCCGTGGCGGGTAGGCATCAGCTTATAGCCCGCCTTGGAGTAATCCTCGAAGCCCAGCCAGCCGATGGACCAGAAATGAGGGAACTGCCAGAGGAACTGCAGGGCAAATAGAGAAAGGCCGAGCAGCGTAAGCTCTCCCTGTGCCGCCACACAGCCGATCAGCGTAGGCAGAGCGCCGGGAAAAGCGCCGATAACCACCGCTGAGGGAGACAGCCGTTTCATGGGCGTATACAGGAATGCATAGATGATCAGAGCCAGCATGCCGAAAGTAGCCGCCCATGGATTGAAAAGCGCCAGAAGCGTAATGCCGAAAAGGCTCATGAAACCGGAGGCCATCACCGCTTCGGAGGTCGTCATTCTGCCGGCCGCCAGCGGCCGGCTGGCGGTTCGCTTCATCAGCTTGTCGTAATCTTTTTCCAGCACCTGATTCAGCGCATTTGCTGCTCCGGTGACCAGAAACCCACCCAGCCCCAATACGCCGGCCGCCAGCCAGTTGATGGAGGAGGGAGCGGCGATCAGGAAAGCCATGATGGAGGAAAACACCACCGTCATGCTCAGCCTGAACTTGACCAGCATCTTATAGTCCTGCACCTTTTGCCAGGCCAGGGTGATCGGCTTACTTTCTACCACTTTGGTCAGCACTTCTCTTTGGTCGTATAATTGGATGGCAGGAGCCAGGGCTTTTTACGGCAACTGCCTCCTGCTGAATGAAATATCTTACTTAGAAAAATTTACTCCTCCTAATGGCCCTGGCTTTCATCTTCGCCTACGGGCTTGACCTGAGGAATGAACTCCTTGCCGTCTTTACCATAGTCATATGCCCAACGCTGTACAGTAGGCAGTTTGCCGGTCTTCCAAAATCATCATGTCCCAGATG
>CAYVVK010000529.1:0-4949 GCA_964454855.1 uncultured Phaeodactylibacter sp.
TTCCTCCGAGAGGAACGCCCCGAGGAAGTCAACTTCTGGCAGCCCGGCGGCGGCAATGCCTTCAGGGTGCTGCCGGCCGGCGGCCCTTTCCTGTTCAAGCTAAAGGCGCCGTTGAATGCCATTGGAGGGGTTGGCTTTTTTGCTTCTCACACCCGCCTGCCTTTGTCGGTCGCCTGGGAGTTTTTCGGGCGCGCTAATGGGGTGGGTACTTACGCCGCTTTTCGGGAAAAGATCATGGGCTATCGCCGGGATGGGCAGGTGAATCCGGTTATCGGCTGTATTGTGCTGGCGGATCCTGTATTTTTTGAGGAGCAGGACTGGATTCCCGTTCCGGAAAACTGGTCGCCCAATATCGTGCAGGGGAAATCCTACGATACGGCGACAGCGGTGGGCAAAGATCTTTGGTCAAAAGTGCAGTACACCTTGCAGCGATACCACTGGATGGAACGGCAGCCCGAAGAAAAGCGGATGCTGGTAATGGAACCCGGCGAAGCGGAATACCGGGAAGTGCTCTCCCGGGTGCGCGTCGGGCAGGGCACTTTCCGTACGCTGATCACCGATGCCTATCAGCGCCGCTGTGCGGTCAGCGGGGAGAAGACGCTGCCGGCACTAGAGGCCGCCCACATCAAGCCTTATGCCCAGTCTGGCCCGCATGCCATCTCTAACGGCCTGCTGCTGCGCTCCGACTTGCACAAGCTCTTCGACAGCGGTTACCTTACCGTTACGCAGGAACATCGGGTGGAAGTCAGCTCCCGGATCCGGGAGGAATTCGAAAATGGCCGCGAATATTACCGCTACCACGGCCAGCCCATGCTCATTCTGCCAGAAGAGCTAAACCGGCAGCCCAATCCGCAGTATATTGAATGGCACAACGAAAATATTTTCCATGGCTAAACAAGGTAACGACATCAAAACCATCACCGACGCCATCCTGGCTTTCCGCGATGCGCGCGACTGGGCGCAGTACCACACCGGTAAAGATATTGCCATGTGCCTGAGCGTCGAAGCGGGAGAGCTGTTGGAACTCTTCCTCTGGAAAAAGGACAGCAATGAGGTGGACCCCAAAAAGCTCAGAGCCGAACTGGCAGATGTTTTTTATTCGGCCTTCCTCCTGGCTGCTCACTACGGCCTGGATGTGAAGGATATCGTACTGGAGAAGCTGGAGGAGAATAAGCGGAAGTATCCGGTGGATAGGGCTCGGGGGCGGAATGAGAAGTGGGATTTGTTGTGAGGCGCCGGCAAATCAGACAATTTTCCAGAGGTACATTTTTTCTGTCACGGGTTCAATAAAATTCCAAGTATTCTGAAATGAAAGTTCATCTGATAAAATAAAAAATTCAGAAGGCGTCAACAAATAACTGGTACGTGCCTCCTGCCGTAAAGGGGGCGGTAGTAAATCCATAAGAAAACATTAATTTAAGCGCTCCCCCAATAAGGAAACCAGGCCATAAAAGATTTCCATAAATGTATCTGATAGATTCTGCTTTCAACACGATTAAGAAACTGGATGAAAAAACTTTTTCCTGAACGTCGAACAGATCATCCCGGTAGAAGATGCCGAAGAGTTGGTGATCAAAATGGCCCAAAAGCAGAAAGAAGAAATAGAAGCCCAGAAGGAGCAGAAAGCCCGGAAAATGATCAGCAAAGATTTCTGGACGCAACTGCTCAAAACAATGAATGAAAAAGGGAGCTTGTTTCAGAGCATCAGCCCCGCTACCTCCCCGTCTCTGGGAGTAGGGGTGGGAATTGCCGGCCTGGTATATAACTTCGTCATTAACCAATCTAACACCAGGGTTGAACTGTATATCGACCGTGGAACTAAGGAGGACAATGAATTTTGCTTTGATTTTCTCATCGCCCGAAAGGAAAAAATCGAACAGGATTTTGGCGATACGCTGACCTGGCAAAGGCTGGATGATAAACGGGCCTGCCGTATAAAATATGAGACCATAGACAGTGTTTTCAAAGAGGAAAATTGGGAAGGCCTGATCCGCTTTTTGTCAGATGCCATGCTCCGGTTGGAAAAGGCTTTTCGGGGAGCTTTGGAGGAGTTGAGGGGGCGGTGATTACATTATTGGCCAGGTTTTCACTGGGCACTTTAACTTTAGGAGGTGGTGGCTCGCCCTCAAACGTGGAAGCGACACTTTTTGCCCCACCAAGCGCTAGGCTGAAAGCGTCACTTCCCGATACCGGCTATTATCTTTACCCTTCCCAAAACCCCTCCTCCCGAAACGCCTCCTCCAAACCAGCCCGCCACCCATCAAAATCCAGCCCCGGAATTTTCGGGTCTCGTTGCAGGTACAGAAAAGACAGCAGCATGGCGCTGAGGGCAAACCGCTGGTTGGCGGCGGGTTGCAGCACCCGGGGCAGATCGTCCAGTGACAAGGGCACATTAATGATCAGGCTGGCTTGCTCGGGAAAGTAGTGCAGGAGGCCGTTGTTGGGGTGATAATCCGGGTTGAACGCCTGGTAAGTCAGCTGTACGATCAGGCTTTCCGGCAAAGGGGCATGTTGATTCAGAAAGCTGGCTAGCGCATCGGTGGCCAGGTCATCGTACCATTGCGGCAGGGCCTGCCGGCGGATAAACCAGTAGGGCCCGCCCTGGAAAGGAGCCGACCAGTAGGCCATCACCGGCCGGGAGGAAACGTTTTTCCCGTTGGCAGACAGGCTGTCAATGGCCTGGCCAAGGGGATCGGCGGAAAGTTTCAGCGCAGGCAGGTGGGTAGACAGGGCGCGCAGGGCTCCGGAAATGGGGTCTTCCGGGAAGACAGACCAGTATGCCAGCAGGTGCTGGCCTTCAGGATAATAAATGAGTTGATCTGAAAAGGGAGGAATGGCCGGGCGAAAGGCAATTTTGGCGCTTTTTATAGCGGAGTTTGCCTGGAAGGACACATTCAGCCGGCTGGCAAGCGTTTCCGCGTCCCGCTTTTGCAGAGTAGTCAGGTTATCGGTAGTCCTTATTTCGATGGCATCTCCCATGGCCATTCAATTTACGAATCTTTTTTGTTCCCCGGCGGTGGAATATCCTTACCTTAACAGCGCCTCTCGTAATGAGAGCTTTAAGGTTTATGGCCGGATGGGAAGCATTTCTCATTCTATTTTTCAAATCCTTCTCCAAAAAACTCCGCCGGGCTAATGTCCATCGCATTTAAAATTTTCATCAAGCTACTCAGACGCAGATCGCTGCCTTTTTCGTAGCGGCCGTACTGCGCCCTGCCTATGTTGTGTTCATCGGAAATATCAGTTGTTATTGTAAAAGGTGGAGACGAATTACGATATTTAAACTCAATTGGCGCTGAGGCCGTTTATATTACGGGTAAGGGCAAAAGCGGAACAATTTTAATACGGGAAGGAGCAAGTAGATCTGCCTTAGTGGAAGAAGCCTTACATCATGCTCAGCGCTTACAGCATGGAGATGGCTACTTTCTAAGAAATAGGACGTCTTTAGAAATTGAAGCGCAGGAAATTTTAATTCGGATCGCGAAAAATGAAAATTGGGGAATATCGGAGATCGATCGTTTGAAAGAAGCCAAACAAGCCTGGATAAAGCTATTGGAAAATGAAAGAAAACCATAAAACAGAAATAGAGGTCATTGATTTTTTTAGAACCGCTCTCCGGGAGGAGAACAACTATATCATAATTACTCAATTTCCCGTAGGAGATTTCCCTGAAATCGGCGACTTCCTGACTTTTGCCAATGAAGACTGCTGGCAAATATCCGGAATAGTGACCGTTGCCATCGATGAGCAGGGTAAAGAAATGATGGCCGAAAGACAATTGGAAAACATTTGGGATATTGAGATCCAGCCTCTATCAAATATGAATGACATACCCCAAAAGGGTCCTGCCGTAATCACTTCAAAACTTCCCTTGTCCCTTATAAAAAATAAAAATTGAGGGAAAGCACCACCTCCCGACAAGCGCCAGGGCGAAACCTGCTTGCGCGCCTGTCTGCGTGCGGACACGCACAGGCAGGCCACGCGCAGGCAAGTGTGCGCCTCGCTTTTTGGGGGAAGATCACTTCAAAGATGTTGTCAGAACTTTCATCGTAGTAGTTTTCAATGTGATCGATCCAGTCCGGATTGGCATTGAGGATCAGCTCCTCCACCAGGTGGGGTTGGTTGAGGTAGCTCTCGCGGCTTACCAGTCGTTCGATCCGTCTACCTGTGCGTTCCTGTCTGCGTGCTCTGCCTGTGCGTTGCACGCAGACAGGAACGCACAGGCAGAGCACGCAGACAGGGTTTTCAAGAGTGTTGTTCGTCATGGAATTTTGGAGTTTTCCCTACCTCATATCATCCCCCAAAGCATCCACAATCTCCAGCCGAAACTGCCAACCCTCATGCGTGCTATCTCCAGGTCATCCAGGCCAAGCGGAATGCCATCGACGACGAGCAGCAGCCCCTGCCGGGGGCCGCAGCTGATCCTGCCCCGCAGGGTGTTGTGCAGCAGGCTGTAGTGGCCATCGCGCTTGGTGATGTGGCGGGTGGCCAGGGCGCGGCGCATTTTTCCCCGAAGCTCACCCAGGGCGGAGAAGGGGCTGGCCTAGCTGTAGGCGCTGAAGTGGTAGCCTTTGTAATCTTTGCCCTCTTCTCGCAAAAGTGTCATCGGGAAAATGTGCGCAGCGGATCTCGAAGGTACGGATGTTGCCGGCGAAGTCTTCTACCGGGGGAAGATATCATCAAGGAAGTAGTTTTCGGAGGTGTGGCCTGTGGACATGGTTTTTTAGGAGAAACTGAAGAGAGTTGTTGCAATAGTCCTTCCTGTTACCGGCTATTATCCTTCTCCTCATCTTCTGGCTGGTAATCCTCCACCAAGAGGTCATACACAGACACCCCGAGAATGTTCGCAACCCGGTATAAAGTTTCCAGATCTGGCTGCTGAATATTCCTGACCCAGCGGGAGACCGTCACTTCGCTCTTGCCTACTTTGCCTGCCAACCACTTGTTGG
>CAYVVK010000530.1:0-4919 GCA_964454855.1 uncultured Phaeodactylibacter sp.
TGCCAGGCAGCTAATGTTATATTATATTGATAAGCTTTTGATTATAGTAACTGCCAACTGCCAACTGCCTACTGCCTACTGCCAACTGCCAACTGCCAACTGCCTACTGCCTACTGCCAACTGCCAACTGCCAACTGCCGACTGCACTAGGCATCGTCCTTCCGCTTATTCCTTTCCCGCTGAAGTTCCAGCTCGTCAATGCGGTCGGCAAATTCGTTCAGGCTTTTCTCCAGAGCAGCCTGGCTGGCAGTGTCTCCGGACCTCACTTTCTCCAGTTCGTGCTTGTAAGCCTCGTAAGCATTCAGGACCTTCATTTCGGCAGTTATGGCCTTGCCGGCAAGCTGGACGGGAGCAGCCTTATCTACGCTTGCCCGCTCATTAATCTGGAAAGGAGCCTCTTCGAGTGCGGCATAAGCCATGACAGATTCCTGCTGCCCATATACCGGGAACAGCATGGAGAAGAAGAACAGGACGGTGATAAAGCTTTGGTTACGCATGATATGATGATTTTTTTTTAGCCTTGAGGTGTTGCTTTCTATATTTAGTTTTATCTCTGATCGTTACCTCTATGACGGATCCTTTTTATTTTCAGTTACAGTTTTGGCCTTACTTTTACCTTTTATCAGATGAAAAGTGATCAGAAAAGCATGAAACGCATACTCATAACCGGCGCTACGGGCAATGTGGGCTCAGAAACCATCCGGTATCTCCTGCAATCGGAAAAGGGCAGTACGGTAATGGCTGGCGTCCGTTCTGTTGAAAAAGCAAAAAAATACTGGCCCGGCTGCTCAAAGCCGGAATTTGTCGAATTCGATTTTGAGCGGCCGGCCACCTTCGGAGCTGCTCTGCAGGGCATCAGCCACATCTTTCTGCTGCGCCCTCCTCAACTGGCGGACGTCAACAAGTATTTCCGGCCCCTGATCTCCGCATTGAAAGACGGCCAGCAGATAGTTTTCCTTTCTGTACAGGGGGCGGAGAGAAGTAAAGTGATCCCTCATCGAAGGATCGAAAACCTAATCCTGGAAAGAGGCCTGGGCTACATTTTTTTGAGGCCCGGCTATTTCATGCAAAACCTCACCACCACCCTGCTGCCGGACATCAGAGAGAATCGCAGGATCATCTTGCCGGCAGGAAAGGCCAAATTCAACTGGGTGGACGTCAACAACATCGCGGAAGCAGCCGCCATCCTGCTGGAAAACTTTGAGGCCTGGGAAAATAAAGCATATGAGATCACCGGCTACGAGAACAAGGATTTTTATACCGTGGCAGAGCAACTCAGCCAGGCCCTGGAGAAAGATATCGAATACCGGAGCGTCAACCCCCTTCTGTTTTACTGGCGGAAAAAGCAGCAGGGCCTGCCCCAGGGTAAGATCCTGGTGATGCTCCTGCTCCACTTCCTGCCGCGCTTTCAGGACGAACCCGAGATATCCGCTTTCTATGAAAAACTGACGGGAAGGAAACCTACCAGCCTCGAGGAATTTCTCCGGCGGGAAAAAGACACCTTTTAAAAGCCGGCCTGATCGCTTACCACTATTATCACAAATACAAAAGATCTATGAAAAAGGATTTTTTCCTGCTGCTACTGGCAATCCCTAAGTCAGAAGACAACCGAAAGTTGTCGCCTGACGCTAGCCTTCTAATATTCGGTTAGCCTCGTCGACCTCCTCCTCCAGCACGGTATGCGGGGCGTTGGGATAGATCCGTTCCGTTACCTCCGCGGCCATTTCAGTGAAGATGGCGGTGGTATCCTTGACGCGGTGCAGCGGAATATGCGGGTCGCGGCCGCTGCAGCCCAGGAAGATGGGCGTGCCGCCGAAATTGCCCTGGTAGTTAGAGCGGTCAATCTCCTCCCCGATCAGCCCGCCGCTGAAGAGGAAAGCCCCGCCGTAGTGCTGCGCATTGCGCGCCAGGAACTCGGAAGCCAGGCAGGCGCCCTGGGAAAAGCCCAGAAAGTATATATTTTCCGTAGATATGCCAGCCTCCCGGATGTCCTCTACGATCTCCCCGATGACTTCCAGGCCGGTGGACAAGCCCGGCTCATTCTGCCTTACCGGCGCCATAAAGCTGTAGGGGTACCAGGTATTACCGCTGGCCTGCGGGGCAAACAGGGCAAAGCCGTCCACTTTCAGATAATGGGCCAGGCCGAGGATATTTTCCGCGGTAGCGCCCCGGCCGTGAACGAAGATCATGGCTTTTTCGGCTTTCTCCGGAGATTGGCCGGCGGTGACTACGTTCTTATGATGGCGATGCATATTTTTCCGGGTTTAAAGTGATCGGTTCCAACAGGTTTTCGATGTATTGGCGGCGGTGTTCCTCCCAGGGCGGCAGTTTGAGGCTTTCGCCCAGGTGGGCCTTATCCTCATCGTAGAGGAAGCCTGGTGGCGTGGTGGCCACTTCAAAGAGCACGCCGCCCGGCTCGCGGAAGTAGATGGAATGGAAATACTGCCGGTCCAGCACCTGCGTGGCGGGCACTCCGGCTGTCAGCAGCCGTTCGCGGACTTCCAACTGGTTCTCGTCAGAAGGCGTGTCAAAAGCGATGTGGTGCACGGTGCCGCTGCCACCGGTGCCGTAGGCCTTTTTCGCATCGAAGACAATGTCGATGACCTGCCCGGGTTTACCTTTTCCATCAGTAGCATAGCGGCGGCGGGCGCCCTCTTCGGCTATAAACTGATGATCCAGCTGGCCAGCCAGCAGCGCCTCGGTCTGCTCATAGTCTCTTTCCCAGAGCTCCACGCTGTAAAAGCCGCGGATGGAGTGCTCCAGGGGAATATGGCCGTAGGTAAAGGGGGGGCGTTCATCCCTGTCGTTGGCCACCAGTTCCAGGCCCATACCGTCAGTATCTTCGAAATAGATGACGGTATCATCAAAGCGGGCTTTTGGTTCTTCGTATTTTACGCCAAATTGCCGGAAGCGCTTCTGCCAATAATCGATGGAAGCCAAGGGTATGGAGAAGGTGGTCACCGCCGCCTGTCCCGCCCCGGCCCTTCCCGGGCGGATATTGCGGAAGGGGAAAAAAGTCATGATGCTGCCGGGCTGGCCGGTTTCGTCGCCGTAGTACAGGTGGTACACATCCGGCGCGTCGAAGTTAACGGTCTTTTTGACCAGGCGCAGGCCCAGCAGGCCGGTGTAGAAATCTACGTTTTCCTGGGGGCTACCCGCCATGGCGGTGACGTGGTGCAGCCCTTTTATGAGTTGTTTTGACATTGGATATAAGGATTGAGGGAACGAATGATTGAAGGATTGATGTTCCACCTATTCTATTATGGTGGGCAGCCCTTTTTCGATCTCCGCCCGCTTGGGTTCTTCCCATTCCGGCAGTTTTAGGGACCGGCCGAGCTTTTCCACCGGTTCATCCACGCCGAAGCCGGGAGGGATGGTGGCAATTTCGAACAGCACGCCGCCCGGCATGCGGAAATAGATGGAATGGAAGTATTTTCGGTCCTTTACTTCGGTAACCCTGAGCCCCAATTCATCGGCCAGGTGCTTGCGCATGCGCAGCTGATCTTCATCACTCTCAATGCGCCAGGCTACGTGGTGAACGGTGCCGATGCCGTTCTTTCCCGGCTCGCCGCCCTCGTCTACCCGTACATCCACATACCGGCCCGGCCCGCCGCCCTGAACGGCAAAGCGGGTAGTTTGACGCTCGGTGCCCAGTTGTTCAAATCCGAATTCTTCCGTCAGAAAATCGAAAGCAGGCCCTGCCTCAGCAACAGAAAGGGTGACGGTATAGAAGCCACGAATGGCGGCCTCTTCACTGACCTCCTTTGTATACCAGGGCTGGCGCCAGTCTTCGTCATTGCCCACGATCTCCAGGATAAGCCCGGAGGGGTCTTCAAACCGAAGGGTAGATTGGCCGAATCTCGAGAGTTCGACCACCACCACCCCGGCCTTTTCCAGCCGTTCTTTCCAGAAAGGAAGGGAATCTGCAGGAGCCGAAAAGCTGGTGACGGCCACCTGGCCGGTACCGGTGGCGCCCTGCCGTACGCCCTGCCCTTTGTAGGGGAAGGTCGTCATAATGGTGCCGGGAGTTCCTTCTTCATTGCCATAGTAAAAGTGGTAGACCCTGTTGTTGTCAAAGTTGACGGTCTTTTTAACCAGGCGCAGGCCCAGCAGTTGGGTATAAAAATCGTAGTCTTCCTGAGCGTCGTTCACCGTTGCAGTGACGTGGTGGATGCCTTTAATGAGGTTCTTGGTCATGGCCGTTTAATCTTTAATTTTTCGATCAGTTCATCGGATAAGTCGCTGTCATATATGCTGCCAGCTTCCAGCAGCACCCCTTTGTCGCCCCGGTTCGTCTCGATGACGTACAGGATGGAGCGGGTGTCGGGGCTGCTGTCGTCGCCTTCAAAGTGGAGGACTTCCTCCACATTAAAAGTGTCGGGCCGGTAGTCCATATTCAGCTCCTCGCAGTGGATGCAGTCGCCCAGCAGGTTAAAATCATAGGTGTAACCTTCTTTTTTGAGGGCTTCGAGGGCTTCCACCAGGTTGTCGTAGCTTCTCATGGGTTTTGTTTTTGGTTTGTAGAATAAGCCTCATTCATATAACTATTTTTCAGCCTGATGGTTTTTATGGCTTTTCTGTGCTTTTCCAGGATTGAGCCTCATTTAGCGGGAGAGGTAATATCCATCAGGATGACAAGTATGACAATTACGATGAAGATGATAATGAGGGGCCATTATCGGCACTTTCCAGCTTACCTTCATCCCTTACCTCACCTACCAGGGCGGGATACGGGCGCAGATCGAGGCGGTGCGGATACGAAAAGATCAGCGCGGGCAGGGTCTGGGAGCAAGCATGTTCAAGTGGGCCATCGGGCGGGCCAAGGCCAGAGGCGCTCATGTGCTCCAACTGACTACGGATAAGAAAAGCGATCGCCTCGTCTCCCTGCGTTGAAACACGGCAAAACCCGGCGCTGTACG
>CAYVVK010000531.1:0-4913 GCA_964454855.1 uncultured Phaeodactylibacter sp.
GCGTAAAGACGATCTGCTGGTTCTCCCCGATGTCGGGGATGGCGTCTACTGCTACCGGGTCACTGGGCAGGAAGCCGGTTTCGAAATCGAAGGGAGCGGCCACCAGGCCCCAGCCGATGATAGCCAGCAGGAAGAGCCAGGCCACCAGCTTGTTTTCCAGGAAAAACCGAATAATTGATCTTAACATCAGGGTACTGTCGTTTGCTTGTTTCCGAAAAGGAGGTGTGCAGAGGGATGCAAATGACAGTTATCTCGGCGCCCTTGTGATTTGAGCTTGCTTAGCGATAATATTTACCGCCAGGGCGCAAAGAAGGACAGCATTTGCATGGTGCAAAAGACCATGCCGGTTCAAAGGAGGAAGGCCTGCAGGCTTACGGGTAAGTCGCAGACGAGGAGAGGAGGTTTGTAGTTGAGGTAAGGAGCGATCGATTTATTGATGCCAGGCAAAAGAGAGGGGGGCAGGGCATTGATGCCGGCCAGCCAGATGTCGGAGGGTGCTGTCGGCAGTTCAACGGTGATCTGAACCTGCTCCTGCTTGTGTTTCAGGTACTGGCTCTGGTCGTCACAGCAGCCTTTGGGTTCTTTTTCCTGTGGGGCATGCATAGGACAATTGGCCATGCTGGCGGCATGGCAGGCCTTGGCGGGCGCATAGAGGGAAGCGTGCTTCAGCTCATTGCGGCAGTAGTGTTGGTTGACCAGCAGCCCGAAGGAGCTGCAGAACACCAAAGACGCCATTACGATATGTCCTATCTTAGATACCAAAAGTTGATGGTTGAGTACTAATATACAAAAGTACTGTTTACATTAGTAAAAAGTCAGCAAACACTTAATTGTTTATCAGCCCTGGGAAATTATGGTTAAAGGGCAATGGAATTGGTAAGCGGGATGCCATTCCCTATATTTGGCGATAGCAAATTCGCCCTGAGGTTAAAAATTCTGCAAAAAAGATTTACTTTAAAGGCGTTTTTCAAAATCAAACTTATCTCTATGTACAGAAGATCTCTACAAACCATTCTAGCCTTACTACTCGCTTTGGCCGTCAGCGGGACGCTTTACGCCCAGCCGGCCAACGACCAGTGCGAAAATGCCATTGCTTTAACCGAACTTGGCACTTACGAATTCACCAGCATAGATGCGGTGACTGATCCCCCGGGCTTTCCCCAAAACTGTGATATTGGAGGAGGCGCCCGGGTAGATTCCCTATACAATGATATCTGGTACACCTTCACTTCTCCCATCACAGGCCAGGTAGAGTTCAGCACCTGCGGTACGGCCGGTTACGATACCAATCTCGCCATTTACGGCCCCGGCTCTTCCTGTAACCCTACCGAAGATGATGTGGTAGCCTGTAGTGAAGATGCCGCCGGCTGTTCCGGCTTTACTTCCCGGGCCATTTTCGATGCCGTCGCCGGCGAAACTTACCTGCTTCGCATTGGCGGCTGGGGCCCTAACGAAGAAGGCATCGGCACCTTTTTACTCGATGAATACCAGCCCCCTCTCGGCCCGGAAAATGACGATTGCGAGAACGCTACTGAAATCATTCTCAACGATAACGATTCCATATTTGTGGAGTTTACCTCCATCAACGCCAATACCAGCCCGCCGGAGCACCCAGAACCACAACAGTGCTTTGAAGTCGGTGAAACGATTGTACACAATGATATTTGGTATGTCTGGACGGCAACTTATACCGGGGGGCTGGAGTGGTCCAACTGCGGTACCGCTACCTTCGATTCCCGCATGGCCGTCTATGAATCAACGAGCTGCCCGCCGGAGATCAGTACCCTGGTAGGCTGCAGCGATGATGGTGCCGATGAGGAAGCCAACCAATGTGGGGGTTTTACTTCCCGTGCTTTATTCAATGTAGAAGAAGGACAAACCTATTACTTTCGCCTCGGGGGGTTCTCTGCCAGCGGCGCCGGTACCGGCACCTTCTACATGCGCCGCATTCCACTCATCGAACCGCCCGCCAACGACCCCTGCCAGTCGGCGGCCCAGGCCTATATCGTTACTCCAGACCAGGCGGATTTCTTTACGGACCTCTTTAGAGGCAACACCGCCTTTGCAACGCCTCAGCCGGAAATACCCACTCCCGTTTGCGATGACCCGAACGAGTTCTGGGATGTCTGGTACAGCTTCAACTCCGGCCCCAACACGGAAGTGGAGGTACGCATCAACAAGGAGACCTCCAATGCTGAGTTTACCGTTGACGTTTTCTCAGACTGTGGCACAGTAGCTGACACCAGCTGGTGCTTCAGCACCGACGAGGAGACCAATGATTTTGTGACCCGCACGTTCACCGGTTTCCCCGGAGAAGCTACCGACTACCTGATCCGGGTGTCTACCAACCTGGTGGACCACGCCCCCGGTGAATTCTGGTTCCAGCTGGTAGGAGAAACCGCCGTTAGCGCCGTGGAAGAACTGCCGGTCAGTAACTTCCGCCTCTTTCCCAACCCGGCCAGAAACCAGGCTACGGTGAGCTTCAACCTCAAAGAAGGTACTATCGCACAGGCGGAGATTCTCAATGCCCTGGGGCAGGTTGCCCAAAGAGAGCATTTTGGCCAGCTGGCTGCCGGCGAGAACCGGATACCCTTCTCTACCGCCAGGCTGCAGCCGGGCATCTACTTCTTCCGCCTGGTGGCTGAGGGCAAGCAGAAGACGGTGCGCTTTGTTAAGGAGTGAGCGGGGTTACATTGTTGAATTGTTATATGGTTGCGGGGCTTTGCCCCGCTGATGAAGAAAAGGGCTTCCGGAATTTCCGGAAGCCCTTTTCTCTGATGGGGCGGCCGCTTACCCGGAGCGCCGGATTCATCCGGCAAGGCTCTTTCGCCTTCATTCAGCAATAGTATTTTTCCGCACATGGATGCTGTGAGATGCGCTGTACGTTCTTTAGCGGGCCGGATAAATCCGGCGCTCCGCTAAACCGCCATCTCCCAGATCGCCCAGAAGTGGCCGAGGCTGCCGCCGATGACGAACAGGTGCCAGATGGCGTGGTGGTAGGGCAGGCTGCGCCAGGCGAAAAAGATGACGCCTATGGTGTAAGACAGTCCGCCGAAAACGACGCCGTTGAGCGTAGCCGGCGGCATTAACTCCATCATGTTAGGAATGGTCAGCACGGCCATCCAGCCCATGATGAGGTATAGGGAGAGGGACAGCCACTGCCAGCGGCCGAAGAAGAAAAGCTTGTACAGGAAACCCAGCGCGGCCATGCCCCAGATGATGGAAAGATAGAATTTCCCGGTGGCATCCGGCATGTAGTAGGCCAGAAAAGGCGTGTGCGTGCCCGCAATGAGAAAATAGATGCTGATGTGGTCTACCCTCTGGCAGATGTGCTTCAGGCGTGGGTTGTACACGCTGTGATAAATGGTGGAAGTGGCGTAGACCAGAAGCAGGGACAGGCCGAATACCAGCAGGCTCCGCCACTGGCCGGGAGCGATTGCATTGGTGGCGCTGTAGTATAACAGGAGAGGAACGCCGGCCAGCCCCAGGGCCAGGCCAAGGCCGTGGGTGAGGGCATTGGCGCGTTCCATTTTGAGGTCTTCAGCAGAAAGGATGTTAGTGGGCATGGGATTGATGACTTTAGGGGCCTGGCCCAAGTTTGGGTACAATGATGAATGAATTGGCAGTACTTTTGGAGAGTAGCTACACCAATAACAATTGGGAAAGACATAATATTGTTTTCCGGAAAAGGCAAAAAGTCAGTTGGGCAACCCAATCTTTTAAATCCTGTCTTTTTAAAGGAAAACTTTTCATTATGTCCATATTTATGTTCAGTAGCCAGGGCAGTCTTCGCCTGGGCTCTCTTATGCTTCTACTTTTTATCTCTACCTTACTTTTCTCTCAGGAGCAATATGCCGGAGCATGCCTGACGCAGCATCCCGCCCACGACCGCTACGCCAGCTACTCCCCGGCTGGAAGCTCCATTACTTTCGAATCGGATCGCAACGGCAACTGGGATATTTTTATCGTGAATGCCGACGGCAGTAATCAGCAGCCTCTCACCCTGAGCTCCGCGACGACCGCCGCCCCAACTGGCATCCGGATGGCAAGCGGCTCCTGATCACCGGCTACCGGGGCGATAATTTTGAGATCTGTGAAATTATGCTGGAATAAGCCTAATCGGCCAACTGCACAAACCTTCCGCTACTCACCCGGTACCGATATCCACCAATCTCTATCGTCTCTCCATCCGCCAGAAAAGAGAGCTCCTCGATATCCTCTGCCAGGGTATGGATGGAGCCGCCGGTGGCGTAGGCGATCTCCAGGTAGTCCTCATTGACCCCATGCACAGCCCCGGCCAGCACGATACGCACCGGGGCCTTCAGCTGTTTGAGCAGCTCGATGTCCCGCACGTCGCTGTAATTATCGGCAATGAGGATGAGCTCATCCATTTCGCCCAGCATGCGGGCGCCTTCCAGCAGGGCCTCCAGGTCGTTTTCCGGGGAAGCGCCGCCCCAGCCCCTGCTCATGGCCTGCTGCATGGTTTCCAGCAGGGCGGGCATTTCCATCTTTTCGGTGAGGTAAAAGCCGCCGGTGGCGCCCAGGGTTTTCTCCGCTTCCGGGGCGTTGTCGCCATCGTTGAAGAAGAGGTAGCGGTTCTGTTCGCCGGGCACGAGCGCCAGGGCGTGCCATAGCAGCACCTGGTCCATGTAGGGCGTCATGCTGCCGGTGATGTCGGTGATGATCACCTTGTTTGACCACTCGAAGCGCTTGCGGTACAGGGCGGCTTTGATCTCATCTCCGGCTTCCGCGAAGTAGCTTTCGTTAGCCTGTACCATTTCCCGTTCTTTGGCGGCGCGTTGTTCCACCTTCTCCTGTACCTGGGCCGTGCTGGCCCCGAAATTGAGCATGTGCAGGAAATCCTCCTCGCCGGCCAGGGCGCGCTCCATCTCCAGCGAATCGCGCAGGCGCGC
>CAYVVK010000532.1:0-4896 GCA_964454855.1 uncultured Phaeodactylibacter sp.
CTATATCCGGGCGCTGCAGGCCAAAGAGAAGGGGCTGGAGTACAGCGAGCAGGCCAATACCCTGAACCCGGAGTTTGGCGTTCCCGGCAGCCAGGTGGAAGCCCTGGCGGAGACTATGAGCGATGCTGAGCCGGCCCCGGAAGCTGCACCGGCTGAAGAGGAAGCGGCGCCTGCAGAGGGCGGCCCGGCTCAGGAAGAAGAATCACACGGAGGCGACAGCCAAGGCAAGAAGAAGTAAATCGAAAAAAATTCAAACAAAGACATAAGATGAACCAATTCACCTTTGAAAGTAGATACAAAACCGTCCTGATTGGGTTCATGGTGTTGGGCCTGGTATGTTTGGGCATCACCTTCTTTGTGGATGATGCACTGCACACCCGCTTCTGGACCAACTATCTGCACAATAGCGTATTCTTTACGGGTATCGCTTTCATGTCCCTGTTCACCCTGGCGGCCTTTACTACCGCCTGGGCGGGCTGGCATACCCTGGTCAAACGCATTTGGGAGGCCTATTCCATGTTCATGATTCCCGGCCTGGTGCTCATGCTGGTAGTCGTTGCCGGTGTTTTCGGCCACTTCCACCACCTTTACCACTGGACGGATGCGGAAGCCGTGGCCAATGACCCGGTGCTGAGCGGTAAGTCTTCCTTCCTCAATGCAGGATGGTACTCACTGGGCACGCTGATCATCGTCGGCCTTTGGATCTTCTTCGCGCTGAAGATCCGACAGTTGTCTGTAGCGGAAGACGAGCAGGGGCAGGGGGAGAATTTCTCCTACCACCGCCGTATTCGCGTATGGTCCGCAGCCTTCCTGCCGGTCGCCGGTTTTTCCAGCGCCGCCATCATCTGGCAGTGGATCATGTCTATTGACGCACACTGGTACAGTACCCTTTTTGCCTGGTATACCGGCGCCAGCTGGTTCGTGGCCGGTATTGCCCTGACTATTTTGACGATCATATTCCTGAAATCTCAGGGCTATCTGGAAAATGTTACCCAGGAACACCTGCACGATCTCGGTAAATACCTCTTTGCATTCAGCATTTTCTGGACCTACCTCTGGTTCTCTCAGTTTATGCTGATCTGGTACGCCAACGTGGGAGAAGAGACGGTATATTTCCAGCATCGCCGCGACCATTATCCGGTGCTGTTCTACGGCAACCTTTTGCTGAACTTTATAGCGCCTTTCTTTGTGCTCATGCGCAACGACACCAAGCGCAAGTACGGCACTATGGTTTTCGCCTCCATCATCGTCTTTTTCGGACACTGGTGGGATTTCTTCCAGATGATCAAGCCGGGAGCGCGCCTTACCGCTCTGGAAACCCTGGCCCATCACGGTGCAGCAGGGCATGAGGCTGCCGGGCATCTGGAACAGGCCGGGCCGGCCATTGATTTTGCCATGGGGTTCACCATCCCCGGCCTGCTGGAACTCGGCACCATGCTCGGATTCCTGGCGGTCTTTATTTACGTCGTCTTCGACCGCCTTACCAAGGCCGCACTGACGCCGAAAAATGACCCGTACCTGGCGGAAAGCCTGCACCATCACGTGGAGATCCACGGGGAAGAAGGGCATTAAAAAGAGAAAGATTTTCCCGATTATTTAGACCAATTCTAAACAATCGAATACGGAAATCACATTGCATAGAAACCTTGTTATAAGGGTGTAATTTTGAAAACCGAAAGATTTAGTTTAGTTCAATAAATAAATCTCGAAGAAATAATGACTGCTATACTAGCAATACTCTGCCTTATCCTGATCACGGTCATTGTCGTACAGATCGGTAAAGTTACCGAACTGGCCAGCAAGATCCGTGGAGAGGAAGAAGCACAGGAACAGGCCAACAACCGCCATGCAAACTATTCTATGATCTTTATGATCTTTTTCCTGCTGGCGACCATAGTTTCCTCCTATTATTACAAGGATACTATGCTGTGGTACGGGCCGAACCAGTCGGCCTCTGCCCATGGAAGCAGCCTGGATTATATGTTCAACATTACCCTGTTCTTCACCGGCATCGTGTTTGTATTCACACAAATACTGTTGTTCTACTTCGCCTTTAAATACCGCGCGAAGAAAGGGAGAAAGGCTTTGTTCATGCCTCATGACAACCGCCTGGAGGTGGTCTGGACGGTCATTCCGGCCGTAGTGATGACCTTCCTGGTAGTCGGCGGCCTGGATGCCTGGAATGAGGTAATGGCGGATGTAGGCCCCAATGAAGAGTTTATCGAGGTGGAAGGCACCGGCTATCAGTTTGCCTGGCACCTGCGTTATCCCGGCCCGGATGGCAAACTGGGCGCCAAGGAATATACCCTCATTTCGGCCGGCAACCCGCTGGGCCAGGACTGGACGGACAAGAAGAACCTCGACGACTTCCACCCCAATGAACTGGTACTGCCCGTGAACAAGAAAGTAAGGGTGCGCATTACCGCCCGCGACGTGCTGCACAACTTCTACCTGCCGCACTTCCGGGTGAAGATGGACGCCGTGCCCGGCATGCCCACTTACTTTGTTTTTACCCCGACTCTGACCACGGAGGAATACCGGCAGAATCTCGGCAAGCTCGGCCTCGATGGCGAGCCTGTGTATCCGGAATGGCACGAACCGGCAGACCCTGCCGAACCGGACGGCCCGAAAAAGTATGAAACCTTCGACTATGAGCTGGCCTGCGCCGAACTCTGCGGAACAGGGCACTACAGTATGCGCAAGCCTGTGCGCATCGTGTCCGAAGGTGAATACCAGGCCTGGCTGGGGCAACAGCAGTCTTACTATATGTCCGCTATCCGCAATACGGAAGAAGACCCTTATTCCGATATTCTTTTCGAACCGGAAATCCAGGAGCAGAAGCAGGAGTTTAACGACAAGGTGGAAAAAGCCCTTTCTTCCGCAGAATCGGCAGACAAAACGGTTGCCCTGAACAATGTGAATTTTGAGTCCAATTCTGCTGAATTGACGGCACTTTCCCGTTATCAGCTGGATATGCTCGCCGAGGTATTGAACAAATACCCGGAGATGTCTATTGAGATTAGAGGACATACCGACAACACCGGCGAACCCGAATCGAATATGCAACTCTCAGAGCAACGGGCTCAGAAGGTGAAAAGCTACCTGACGGACAAAGGCATTAGCGAGAGCCGCCTCTCTGCAGCAGGATACGGCCAGACACAGCCCGCGGCCACTAATGATACAGAAGAAGGCCGCGAGCAGAACCGCCGCATTGAGTTCAGGATAGTTACGCAGTAAATTACATTTGATATACCACAACGCATATAAACATAAATTTTTCAGCAAATGGCTAACGTAGCAACCCAACCCGTAGTACACGAAGAAGACCTCTTAATAGAGGAGTATGGGTACGATGACCATTTCCATGAGCATCATCATGGAGATAAATATCAGTCTAATTTTATCACAACTTACATCTTCAGCCAGGACCACAAAATGATCGCCAAGCAGTTCCTCATCACGGGGATGTTCTGGGCTATCGTTGGTGCGCTGATGTCACTGGTTTTCCGCCTGCAACTGGGATTCCCGGAAGAGAACATGGCATGGCTGAAGCCTTTGCTTGGCAAATGGATCACGGTCAATGACTCGGGGATCGGTTCGCTGGCGCCGGAGTTCTACTACGCGCTGGTCACCATGCACGGCACCATACTGGTATTTTTCGTGCTCACTGCCGGCCTTAGTGGTACTTTCGCCAATTTCCTTATACCCCTGCAGATCGGAGCCCGGGATATGGCCTCGCCATTCCTCAACATGCTGTCCTACTGGTTCTTCTTCCTGGCAGGATTGATTATGTTCTTCTCGCTGTTCCTCAATACGGGGCCCTTCTCGGGAGGTTGGACGGCCTATCCGCCACTCAGCGCCTTACCGCAGGCTTCCTCCGGTTCGGGAGCGGGGATGACCCTCTGGCTGGTCAGCCTGGTCTTCTTCGTGGTTTCCGTACTGCTGGGCGGCATCAACTATATTACTACCGTGCTCAACATGCGGACGAAGGGAATGAGCATGTGGCGCCTGCCCCTGACCATCTGGGCGCTGTTCATAACGGCCATCATCGGCCTGCTGTCCTTCCCGGTACTGGTGTCCGCTTTCCTGCTTGTCATGTTCGACCGCAGCCTGGGTACGAGCTTCTTCCTCAGTGAGATCTTTATCGGCGGCCAGGCGCTGGATCACGTAGGGGGTAGCCCTGTGCTGTATCAGCACCTGTTCTGGTTCCTCGGCCACCCGGAGGTATACATTGTCATTCTGCCGGCAATGGGGCTGGTTTCAGAAGTATTGTCTGTACATTCCCGCAAGCCGGTCTTCGGTTACAAGGCCATGGTTTATTCCCTCCTGGCTATCGCGTTCCTGTCCTTTATCGTATGGGCGCACCACATGTTCATGTCGGGCGTGAATCCGTTCATCTCGAACTTCTTCGTGATCTTCACCCTCATCATTGCGGTGCCTTCTGCGGTAAAGGTGTTCAACTGGATCGCCACCCTGTATGGGGGTAATATCCGTTTCACTGCGGCCAGCCTGTTTGCCATTGGCTTCGTCTCCATGTTCATCTCCGGTGGTTTGACCGGGATTTTCCTTGGTAACTCCGCCATTGACATCCAACTGCACGACACTTACTTCGTGGTGGCACACTTTCACATCGTAATGGGTGTGGCTGCCTTCTTCGGTATGTTTTCCGGTATTTACAACTGGTTCCCGAAGATGTACGGCCGCTTTATGAACGAGACGCTGGGTAAGATCCACTTCTGGGGAACCATCATCGGGGCTTACGCCATCTTCTGGCCCATGCACTATCTGGGGATGGCAGGTGTACCGCGCCGTTACTACCGTTTCGACAGCTTCGAGACTTTCGGGCAGTTTGCGGAGATGAACCAGTTCATCACCATCGGCGCCATAGTTACCTTC
>CAYVVK010000533.1:0-4887 GCA_964454855.1 uncultured Phaeodactylibacter sp.
AGCGCCTGCGGTTCCATAGGCTGCTGGCTGGCTTCCAGCGCGAGGGATGACAATTCGATGGACAGGGATAGGGTTTTCATCTTGGCCTGGTGTTTTTCTCTTTATCTGTTCAGGTATAAAGTTGTTACTCTATTTTGATAAAACACAGGCCGTTTTTGTCAATGGGGTATTTGAATGAGCGAATGAGAACTTTTTTTGATCGAAACCGGGAAAAATTTTTTTAATGCGGCAATAATCGAGAAAATGGCCTCGTTCTATTCGCGTATTCAGGAGGGCACAACGGATAAAACGAAGCGTTCTCCTCCTCAAATTGAAGATTCTATCTGAAGAATATAACTGGGGTTTAGTTTTTTAGAGAAGTGTAGTGGCTTTATGCTACTACACTTTCTTTTTTTTGGTTATACTGTGTGAAGTAAAGTACCCCGGCCATATTGGTTTACTAATATTGCTTCGGCAGCAGAGTCAGGAACGCATCATTTTCAGGCATTCGAGGTGAATTGCCAAATGGTTAAATTGTTTCTGTCCAGGTACCGAGAAGGTATATATTGCATCAATATTCCAAACAGCACGATAGGATCTATGCACATCAAGCCTTTCCAGGCCGTTTTCCCCGACCTGGACTACATCACTTCTCCCGATTCCTTCTTCGAGTCTGTCAGGGCTGAGTACAACGACTACTACGACAGTGGGTTTTTCACCAAAGCTTCCCAGGAGGCTCTTTATGTGTATCAGATAAAGGGTGAGAGCCGGCAGTACACCGGGCTGGTGGCCTGTGCAGATATCCGGGATTTCCTGGATGGCAGCATCCGGCAGCACGAGCATACCCTGGCAGCCAAGGAACAGAAGCAGATGCAGCTCATGTTTCGCCGAAAGGCTGCCGTCAAGCCGGTCCTGCTCACGTATCCCAGGGTGGATGCCATCAGCCATTGGGCCGAGGCCTATGCCGCCGCCAATGCGCCCTTTCTGGAGGTGCCCTTCGAGGAGCAGCAGCAGCGCCACTGTTTCTGGGAAATAAGGGATGGGCAGGGCATCCGGGAGATACAAATGCTGTTTGAAACGCATCTTCCTCATGCTTATATTGCCGACGGGCACCACCGCACTTCCACTACCGCCCTGCTTTACGAACGTATGCTGGAAGGCAAGCTGCAGGGCCATTATCAGTTGTTGCTTTGTGCCTTTTTCCCCTCTTCAGATATCGATATACTGGATTTTAACCGGGTGATCAACGGCCTGGACGGCCTGACACTCACCGCCTTTATGGCGCATATTGCGCACTATTTTGAGATCCATTTTCTGGAAGAGCCTCAAAAACCGGCAAAAAAACACGAAATTACGATGTTTGTCAACCGGGAGTGGTATCTGCTGCGTTGGAAGGAATGGGTGTTGCTGGAGTACGCCGATGAGGTGGCTATTCTCGACGCCCTGTTGCTGGATGACAAGATATTGGGAGAGATCCTCGGCATCGCCGATGTGCGCACCGATGAACGCATTCAGTACATCGAAGGCCCGAAAGGGCTGGAGGGCGTGCGCCAGCAAACCCTCAAGGCGGAAGAAGCCGTGGGCTTCTGCCTTTATCCGGTGCAGCTGGAAGAGCTGATGGTTACTGCCGATGCAGGCAGGGTGCTTCCGCCAAAATCTACCTGGTTCGAACCCAGGATGAAAAATGGATTGATCGTTCAGGAATACTAAATAGCCATGTCGGACTACCGCGACATACTAAAATCAACTTTGGGTATCGAAGAAGCCTGCCGCGTCTACGTCAGCGGCCCCTTCGCCGGCGATGAGGTGGCCCTGCGTTTTGTACTGAGCAAGCTGGGATTCACCCTGGAGCACAAGAGCGCCGAGGGGCTGCCTCTGGCCATTTACGGCAGCCTGGCGAGCAACCCAAGGGGAGGCGCCCGCCGCATTATCGTGGAAGGAGATGCCCTTGCGGCCCTCATGCACTGGGCAAAGCAGCAGTTCCCCCTTTTGCAGCCCGGAGAGGAAGGCGCGCAAAAACGCAGAAATGTGCGGCGCATGCTGGAGAGTGAAAAAGAGGGAAACGTAAGGCTGGGCGCCAGCCTGCTGGAGAGCGGAGGCCTGAGCATGGAGCTGGTGAACAACCTCCTACTGGCCTGGTATCATCAGGTAGTAAAAAGCGAAGAGGACATTGTGCAGCAGCTCGAGGCGGGCCTGTTTCGCTGGTTGCCACCCTACTGCCATCCGATAGTGGAAGACCGGGATAACTTCCTCTTCCGGCTGGCCGCCATACAGCTCGCTCTGCCGCAGTTTTCCCCCATAAGGTTTTGCCAGCTCCTCCAGGAAGAGGTGGTATTCTATCAGCCGGAATGGAAACCCAGCCATGCCAACTTCTATTCGGAAAACCGCGAAAACCGCTTGCGCGCCTGGAATGCCCTCTGTGGCAACGGCCGGCTGGAACTCAGCCAGGGCCTGGCCTACCTGCTGGAAAGCCAGTCGCCGGAAGAATACCGCGGCAAGCCCGTCAACAGCCTGTACCTGAATCAGGTCTGGGATGCCAGGCCCCTGAAGCGTTTCCTGAGCCGCCCTTCTATGTTTTTCGATAAGGTCAGAATACTTCAGGTCCTCAACTGTTCTTCGGAGGCCATCTCGGCGGTAGCATCCCAGCTGGGAGCCAGCCTGCGCCTGTCGGGTACGGTAGGCGCCAGCCAGAGCCTCGCGGATTTTTTGCCCATACTGCGGCACTCCACCGTGGAAAATATGTTGCTCAACGGCCAGGCCGCCCTGCAGGACTGCCAATTCAGCCTTGCCGGAGCGGCGCAATACCCCCAGGCCGTGGAGTCCCTGAAAGGCCTGGGGATCAATGGCTTTACCCGGCTGGACCTGCAGGGCATAGAACAGCTGAAAAACCTGCGCACCCTGTCGCTACGAAAGAATAACCTCTCCGAACTACCCGAAGGCATGAAGCAACTGAAACAATTGAGAATGCTGAGCCTTGATGAGAACGAGCTCCGGGAATTGCCCGACTGGATATTCAAACTGCCCCTGGAAAACCTCACTCTTAAACACAATCCCTTTTCCTGGGACGAAAAGCGGCGCATTCGCCGGAAATTCAAAGGGCAAGCCGTCCGCTTTGACTGACTCCCTGAAAAAACCTTTATTTTAGCGGTCCTAAAATAAAAATCACCTATGCGTAAAATTACTGCTGATTTTATCTGTCCGGTATCTGCTGAGCCCCTCCGGAATGGGGTAGTGGTGCTCGACGAAGACGGCACCATACTGGCACTGGAAAAACGGGAGGAGCACGACCCCGCCAGCCTGCAAACTTTCAAAGGCGTGATCGTCCCTGGTTTCGTCAATACCCATTGCCACCTGGAGCTCTCCCACATGAAAGGGCGGGTGGATACCGGTACCGGCTTGCTGCCCTTCCTGCAGAAAGTGGTCAAATTCCGCGATTTCCCCATGGAGGAGATCCTGGACGCCATAGAACGGGCCGACCAGGAGATGTATGATAACGGCATCGTGGCCGTGGGTGACATTTCCAATAAACTGGATACGGCAGCGCAGAAGGACAAAAGCAAGATCCGCTACTATACCTTCGTGGAAATGTTCGACTTCATGCAGAACGGCGGGGCGCAGGAAACCTTCGACAACTACAAAAAGGTGTATGACGGCCAGAGCGATGCCGGCCACAACCGCAAAAGCTGTGTGCCGCACGCCCCCTATACGGTTTCTCCCAAACTGTTTGAGCTGATCAACGAGCTGAATGAAAATGATGCCACCATCAGCATCCACAATCAGGAAACGGCCCATGAAGATGAGTTCTTTCTTACCAAAACAGGTGGCTTCATCGAATTCTACCAGTCTTTCGGCTTTCCGCTGGACAGCCTGCCAATTACCGGCAAGACCTCCATCCACTACGCCCTGGAGCGCATGAACCCCAACTGCCGTACCCTCTTCGTGCACAATACCATGACCACCCGGGAGGACATTCGCGCCGCTCAGGCCTGGAGCGATAAGGTATACTGGGCGACCTGCGCCAACGCCAACCTCTATATCGAGAACCGCCTGCCGCGCTACGGCCAGTTCCTGCAGGAGAACGCCCGCATGACCATCGGTACCGACAGCCTGACCTCCAACTGGCAGCTGTCCGTGCTGGAGGAAATGAAGGCCATTGCCCGCTATCAGTCTTATATTCCCTTTCACACCCTCCTGCGATGGGCGACCCTCAATGGAGCAGAGGCCCTGGGTTATGAGAAAGAACTGGGAAGCATCGAAGTGGGCAAGCGCCCCGGCCTGAACCTGCTGAACCTGGATGAGCACTTTTCCCCATCTTTGGACACTAAGGTCAAAAGATTAGTCTAGGAGTCAAGAGGTCCAGGTGTCTGGGCGTCCGAGGCACCGGGACTTCTCGACATCTGGACGTTCCGACGTCTCGACTTACAAAATTCAAGGCTTTGAGATCAATATTACTCTTTTTCCTGCTTTTTCTCCTCAATGTCTCCTTCTCCCAGCAACGCCTGGTACGCGGCACGGTAACTGACAGGGAGGGCGAAGCGCTCATCGGGGCCACCGTACGCCTGAAAGGCAGCAGCCGGGGCACGGCTACGGATCTGGATGGCACTTATGAATTGAGCGTTCCCACTGATCAGGAGAATACCCTGCTCTTCTCCTATACCGGCATGCAGCCGCGGGAGGTTAAAGTAGGGCAGCGCGAACGCATCGATGTCATCCTCGATCCCGATATCACGATGATGGATGAAGTGGTGGTAACGGCCTACGCCGGGGAAAAGAAAGAAAAAGACCTGGTGGGCAGCTATGAGCAGGTTAAAGGGGACGACCTCCTGCCCGCCCGCCCTATAGAGAGCTTCGACAAGCTGCTGGAAGGCCAGGTGGCCGGGGTGCAGGTAGAGGCCGGTACCGGCGAGC
>CAYVVK010000534.1:0-4887 GCA_964454855.1 uncultured Phaeodactylibacter sp.
TGGCGGGGGCCAGCCCGGCGGCCTCCATCTTTTCAAGAAAATCAGCTCTTTGCTGATACTGGAAACTCCAGCTGCCCAATTGGGCCTCCACCTGGCTGTCGCCCACAGGCTGAGCACGAATGGCCAGTGTATCCAATACGAAAAAGAAAGGAGCGGGAAACAGAGTTTTCTCTTCCCGGAAGGAGCGGATAGGTAATGGGAACAGCCCGGACACCCAGTTGTCCTGGTTGGGAAGGGCATCCTCGGTGGCCGGCCGGCTGCTGCTTAGCCACATGAAGCCGTTAATGGCAATTTCGGGATCGTACAGGTAAAGTTCTATATCTGTCAACTGGCCACTGCCGTCGATGGCCCATTTGCCTTCGATACCCGAACAGTCGATAAGGGATACTTCCCAGGGATGTTCCGTACCGGGCGCTTCCGAATGGCGCAGCCTTTCTTCATTGCCATAAACAACCCCGCCTCTGAAATTCCTGGCAGCGGCCTGTTGGGTAATAAAGTTTTCATTGGCCAGGCCATTATCCAGATACACTTGCTCGCTGAGGTTGAAAAAGGGGAGTTGCGCCCAGCCGTCGTCTAAAGGCATGAAACCCCAGAGGATAGCCGGCTGAAGTGCCCCTTCAGGGCTGGTGCTGGTTTCCGGGGCCGGCAGGCCAAAAGTATTCCTTAGCCGGCGCGTCGGCAGTATGGGGTCGAAGGCGAGCTTCAGCCGGCTGGGCTGTTCGTCATTTCCGGGGGGCAGCCTGTATTCTTCAGTCCATCCATTCTCATTTTTAGCCTGGTACAGGATCACTTCCTCGGCTTCCCGGGAAGTGCCGATCATCAATTCGATCTTGCCGCCTTCTTTTACGATGCGGATGTTGTCGGGCGCCAGTTCGGCAATAGCGGTGGGAGCGGTATCCTCTTCATTGTAAAGCGCCCGGTCGGTAAGGAATAGCCGGATGGCGCCCTGCCGGAAAAAAAGTTGCTGGCCGGCGCCGTTCGCCGGCTGCCAATAGATATCGGGCACTTCGCCCAGGCCGGAAAGCTCAAGGCTGGCCCACTGGGGCCCTGTGGCTGCCCCGTTTAACGGGTGGCGAGGGTTGAGCATGGCCTGCAGGCGTTTCCAGCTGCCGATCCAGGATCTTTTCTCTTCCCGGGTGAGGCGGCTGGTTTCGATGGTCAGGCGGTAGGAGGTTCCCGATTCCAGCTGCACTTCCGAAACGAGGAAAGAGGCCTCATACCTGTCCTCCTCTTCTTCCCAGGGCAAGGCTATTTTCCCATAGGCCGACAAGCCGCTGCTGTGAGCCGATAGCAGGCTGGGTAGTTCGGCGGCTCCACTGCGGACTTTAATGTCCTCGCGCTCCATTTGCAGGTGTTGGAGAAGGGCCTCATTAGGTTCCAGGGCGATATATCCGTTGAGGCAGCGGAAAGCCGGCAGGTTCCTGCCCCGCCCTTTCCATTTCTCTTCGCCTTCCGAACGCAGCAGCAGCAGGCTGTCTGTATCTGCTGGCGGGGTGAGCTCAAAAGGTTCTCCAGCGCCTGGTATCAGGGCGATCACTTCTGTTACCCGGCAGCTTATTGTGGCTGTGCCTTCCAGCGGGATCTTGTCCTTTGGAGCGGGTACCCGTGCCGGATGGTCGATGAAGGCCTTGCGAACTGCCGGAAAAGATTTATTGCCGCTTCCGATCTGTAGAACTTCCCCCTTAGCGGTCCAGAACGGGCCGTTTATGATGATATCGGTGATCTGCATGCTCATGGCTAGGCTTGGTTTTTAGGTGTTAGAAAAGAGAAAGGCGTCATAGCACTGGGCGCGGCGGCTCCGCGGCGGCTCATTATGCGTAGGTCACGGCCCTGTATCATGGCCTGCTGAGAGGCTTCGTATAGCCGCTGAATGGCCGCCTGATTGGCGGTGCTGTCAGGGAAAAGGCCTTTCATCAGCCGGGCTTCCTCCTGCAGCATCCATCCGTAATAGCGGATGATGTGGGTGCCCGGCAACAGGCTGTCAGGCACATCCGCCTGGGCCGGCAGCTCTCCGGCTTCCGGAGAGCCGCCGTCGCGGGGAATGCCGGCCTGGAATACCTGGGCCGCCGCCTTATCGATAAGGGTATTTACGGCCCTGGCAATTGCCGGTGTAAAGGAATCAAAGTCGAAGCCATCCGTATCACCAGGGCCAAGCGGCCCGGTCCACTTAAGATGGGTGGAGAAGTTTCCTTCCCAGTCGAAATGGCCGTTTTCGTTCAGGCCCGGCGGTACTTCGGAGCGTTTTATGACTAAAGGCACGCGGATGGTGTCGCTTTCCACTTTGCTGATGAGGCGCTGAATAGCGGAACCAATAACCGCATGTGATTCCAGGCCGGCCAGGGCGCCGGTGTCTCTGCCTGTCAGGATGAGCATGAATTCATCTGTTGCTTCTTCCTGGCTGAAACCGTGGGAAGCACCGAGGGCATCGAGATCTGCCTCCGAGGAGAGGTATTCTTCACTGATGAAATTTTTCATAGCCTCTTCCAGCGCATCGCGGTCGTACAGGTCCTCATACAGGTGCGCTATAGTGGCCTGGCCTTCGGCAGCGGCTATGTCAAGCAGGCTGTCCCGCTCTTTTTCCGTAAGGAATTGTGTGGCGCGCAGCAGTTTGGTTTTGAGTACGGTCTTGGTTACCCTCGCCGCTTCCACCTGCGCCTGTATGTTCTCCATAGCGATCAGGAAGGGGTCCGTCGCATTCAGGGCATTCCTCAGCTTGCCGATGATGGAGCTTTCTTCCTGGTTTCTTGCCCAGCGCACTTTATTGCTCAGGATGGCCACTTTACTCAGGCTTTCAGAGATGGTGTCTTCCAGCTTGGCCAGGCCTTGTACCGGCCAGTTCATGTCGAAACTAACCTCATGCCTCTGTTCGATCTGGGCGATGAGGATTTCGATCCCGTTTTTGAAAGCTACATTGCCATCCAGCTTGCGGAGGGCCGTAGCGTCTGCGGGGGTGAAGTCTCCCACCCATTTCAATTTGTACTTTTTGATATTTAAAATCACAGTGATCTCCTGAATACTAAGCTTGTCTAAGCCTTCTCCCGGGTCATTGATGTCAAAACCGACGGTGGTTCCAGGGGCGGTTTCTACTTCGTGTTGCTGGTTGATCTGGCTGATGAGCTGGTTTATTTGCCCACTGATCAGGATCTTTTCACTATTGCTCAGGGCATCATCCTCTGCCAGGCCGCGCAAGGCATCTTCTTCCTCACTGCTGATGAAGTCATCTTCCCACTTCAGCGTCCACAGGGCCTGTTTATTGGCTGCGGGGGAAGCCGCAATGCTAATGGTGAGCTTTTCCGGCTCCGGTTTATTGGGGAAGGGGTCCTTGAGGGGTTGGTAGGGGGCTTCCCAGGCTTTCTCCGTAGTAAGCTCATCGAGGAGCCTGCCTACGCATTCGCGGGCTTCCTGCAAGAGAAGCACAGAAGTATTCCCGATGAAATCCTGCAGTGCTGCTTCCTGGCTTGCGGTAAGTATCCCTTTCCAGCTCAGTTCGGAGCTATGGATCACTAGTTTTTCGGTGCTGGTATCCAGCTCAGCTGCCGCTTGCGGGTGGAGCACCGCATCGAAATCCTCCGGTTTGGGCATTATCCTTACCTCCAGTATTTCGAGTTTATCCTGAAGGGCATCAGGCAGGGCGCCCAGGTTGGGCTTGGTTGTGATCAGGCGGGTGCTGTACCATTCTTCCAGGAAGCTGGCGCGGGCCGCCGGGTCGTTTTCGTCGATGGCATCCAGATAAATGCGGATCTCCCTTAATTCGGCAACGGAATTCCAGAGGATATTATCGACGTCGGCAGGGTAGAGTATCCCCTGAATGCGCAGTAGTTTATCATCCGCTATATATTCCACGCGCGAGCTGGTAGGATCGAGGATCTCGCCCTTGTCGTAAGGGCGGAGTACCGGGATGTCGAGCGGCAATTCGAAACCGATATCCAGCACAAAAGCGTCGAGTGGGTTGTCGGCAGCTCTGGCATCCATCAGGTTTAAGGTATCCGGGATGAAGCGTTTGGCGATCTGCCTTTGCTCGTAGGCCCGGCTGGCCTCATTTTTAGTAAACGCATATTCGGTTTGTACTTCGATATTGCCGTCAAACAGTTCTACCAGCTGATAAACGGTTTCCAGGTCGGGCAGGGCGGAGTAGCGGATGTTGGTGGCGGTGTAAGGCTTCGGGGCCTCTGCGGCCCACTGTGCTTGTGCATCGGGGCTGAGGGCATCCCAGAGGCGCTTCAGCGGGATGAGTAGCTGTGGTTGGCGGGCTCCCCCCTTGTCAATGGCCTGCAGGATGGCCTCCGGCTCCGGAGACTGGTAGTGAAAATCCTGCTGCCGTACCGAGTTGATCGTGGAAACGGTACTGGCTGTCTGGGCGATGAGCAATAATTTTTGTTCGTAGAAAAAAGGCAGGGACTGCCATTGCAATACCAGCGCATTCTGGCTGAAACGGCCGATGCGTTCAGGGATGCGAAGACTGAGCTTTTCATTGGCATCTAATACCTGGAGGCTTAGGTGCTCAGCCTGGGCGGGCAGGGCCTGCGGGATTTCGGGATAGCTGTCGCTGATCTCCTCCACCGCATCAAAGTCGAAATCACCAAACAGGACTTTCAGGTCATCGCGCATGCCGAGCTGCGAAAAGCGCCGCAACAGGCTGAAAGCGATCTGCCGGAAAGACAATTGCCGGTAGAGCGTCTGATTATGTTCCATCAGGGCTTGTTCAGGATGCTGGGCAACGATCACTTCCCAAAGGGTACCGGGAGCTGCCGGGCTGCCGGGCCGGGAAGGCTCATCCAGCCGTCCGGAACGCAGCACCACGGGGGCGGCTACGGCCTGGCTGCGGCTGAGCACGACGTCCAGGGCGCCTCGTTGGGCATCTGCCTCCGGGCCGGGGGTGGCCTCCAG
>CAYVVK010000535.1:0-4863 GCA_964454855.1 uncultured Phaeodactylibacter sp.
TGAACAGCTAAAATCTGCGTCCTCTGTGTTAAGTTAACAAAGTAGTATTAAGTAGTCGGACAGAACAGTATAACAATTCAACAATATAACCCATACCCATACCCGGTACGGACCCGTACCGGGGCGGGTTTCGCCATGCTCAACAATCTGCCCGGAACGCCTGAAAATAAAGCGTTTCAGGCTCTGCTTTCGAAGCAGTATAAGTAAACTAAATCTGTCCGCCTACTTACCTTTTGTCTTTTTGAGAATGGCCCTGAGGGCTGATACCAGCACATTCACGAGGTTGGCGTCGGAGCTCTCGCCCATCAGGCCGATGCGCCAGATCTTGCCTGCAAATTTCCCCAGGCCGCCCCCTACTTCGATGTTGTACTCGTCGAGCAGGCGCCGGCGCACGGTGGCCTCGTCCATGCCTTCCGGCACGAAAACTGCATTCAGCATGGGCAGGCGGTAGTCCGGAGCTACCAGGAAGCGGAAGCCCATGCCTTCCAGTTCGTTTTTCAGCAGCTCGTGGTTGCGTCGGTGGCGGGCGAAGCGTTTTTCCAGCCCTTCCTCCAGCACCAGGCGGTAGGCTTCCCGCAGGGCGAAGATGGAGGATACCGGCGCGGTGTGGTGGTAGGCCCGTTTGGCCCCAGCCCAGTAATTTTTGACCAGGGAGAGGTCGAGGAACCAGCTTTGGACTTTTGTTTTGCGTTCATCCAGGGCCTTTACCGCTCGTTCGCTGAAGGAGACCGGCGACAGGCCGGGAGGGGCGCTCAGGCATTTCTGGGTGCCGGAGTAGATGGCGTCTATGCCCCATTCGTCAACTTTTAGCTCGGTGCCACAGTAGGAGGTGACGGCGTCTACCACGAAGAGGGCGCCGGCATCGCGGGCCATCTGGCCGATCTCTTCCAGGGGTTGCCGTACACCGGTGGAGGTTTCGGCATGTACGATGGCCAGCAGCTTCGGCTTGCCTTTAGCGAGGGCGGCCTTTACCTGCTGCGGATCGATGGGTTCTCCCCAGGGGGCCTCCACCCGGTGTACGGCGGCGCCACAGCGCTCGGCAATGTCCGCCATGCGGCCTCCGAACACGCCGTGGATACAGATGACGGCCTCATCGCCGGGCTCGAGCAGGTTCACCAGGCAGGTTTCCATGCCGGCGGTGCCCGGGCCGGAGACGATGAAGGTCAGGTGGTTTTGGGTCTGGAAGGTGGCCTGCGCCATGGCTTTCACCTCGTCCATGATGGTGACGAATTCGGGATCGAGATGGCCGACCAGCGGCGTGGCCATCGCTCTAAGTACGCGGGGGTGGACGTCGCTCGGCCCGGGGCCCATCAGGATGCGCTTGCTGGTGTTTAATTCTTTGGCGTAAGACATATCTTGCTATTGTTTGTTTTGAGTAAAGTAGAAGCCCAGTTCCTTGACGAGCTTATCCGGCAGTGGCGGGAGTTCCGAACGGGGGATCAGCAGGGTGGAAATATTATGCAGGTCTTTGAAGATGTGGTGTTTCATGGCGGTGGCGTGCAGGTAATCATAACCGCTGGAACCGCCGGTGCCCACTTTGCGGCCCAGCATGCGCAGCACCATCTGGGCGTGGCGGTAGCGCCAGCTGGTGAGCATCTCGTCCATATCCATCAGGCGCATCAGCAGGTTAAAAGGCATCTGCAGGATGGGCTCGTCGCGGTAGAGGTTGATGAGCAGGGCAGCGATGGAGGCTTCGTAGGAGAGCTGTAGTTTGCCCTCTTTGCGCCGCTGCTCGTGAATCTCCGGGTTGAGCACCGAATCGAAGTAGGTGTCGGTGCTGCCCAGCATTTCCAATCTCATTTTTTTCTTTTCGGGCGAGAGGTAGTCGGTAGCCTGAATGGCGGCGCGCTCGCGCTCCAGCATCTTCTGAACGGCGGCCTTGTAGTGTTCCAGGAAGCGGAAGCCCTTGAATTCCAGGAAGGGAGTGCGTTCGAGCCAGGCTTCCACTATGTCGAAGAGGGTGTTGCCGGTTTCCATTTCCTGCAGTTCTTGTCGTTGTTCATCGGTAAATACGGCAGAGTAGGGGGCTTCGTTGTAGGTGAGGCGCTGATCGGGCTTCAGTCCCATCATTACTTCGATCATGCGAAACTGATAGCTCTGGAAGCCCGAGGCCGGAAAGAGATAATTGCGGAAGTCGAGGAAATCCAGCGGCGTCATGGTCTCCATAACGCGAATCTGCTGGATGAGGAGTTTCTGGATCTCGATGATGCGGCCGAGGCGCGCCACGGCGATGCCGATGTTGCGCTCGTCCACCCATTGTTTTTCGAACATCTCGATGATGGAGGCCAGCTCGTGGATGATCTGCTTGAACCAGAGTTCATAAACCTGGTGGACGATGATGAAAAGGGTCTCATCATGGGCGGGCTTGTCCTCCAGCTCTTCGCTGCGGGGGTGTTGGGCGTCGAGGATCTTGTCGAGCTCCAGGTAGCTCCGGTAGTGGATGGTGGTGTATTTTTTGGTTTCGTCGGACATGGTTGGGGATCTTTTTTACGTAAAGTTAGGGTTATCTGGCGCCGGATTACAATATATGGAATAGTTTACTTTTTTCGGGAGCCAGTACATTCCCCGGTAAAAGGTTGTCGTTGGCTGCATGGCCCTGCTCGGATTCAGTGCTTTGTGGAGGCAATGGCCGGACGGAGGAGCAAATTTCGGGTGCCGGGGTGAGGGCTCATGTATTGAACCTGGATATTTGAAACTTTTTTGTGCTATTCTGCGTAAATTAGGGCGTAGTTGAGCCAAAAGTTTGTCTTCCGGTAATCCGGGGCAAGTTGGCAAGGCTACACCCCAAAACACCATACTTTAGTTCGCGCGGGTTTAAAAGTTAATTTTCCCGGATACGCGAATTAATATTTCGTGTTCCTCATGTTCCCCTTTAAAGGCATTTGCCTTCTGAAAATTCAACTCAGGAGAGTAGAAGCCCGTTTACCGGAATTTCCCATTTATCTGCGTTGTAACAACACGGCCAGTATATGAAAATGTATTTGGCTCTATCTCATGGCCATTCCGCCGGCAAATAGTGGCGGAGAGCCGGCCTGTCCATTTTTTCGCTGGCCACTGCTATCGGCTGATGGCCAGGCAGGCGGCAGGTATTTTCACCCGGAGGTGGGCAGCTATAAAAATAAAAACCAAAGTCATGAGCACAAGTAGTTCGGATAAGAAGGGAGAACAGTTGGCGGGCCCGAAGCTCAACCTGCATTCTGCTGAAGCACGCTGGTTTGCCGTATACACCCGTTTCCAGCGGGAGAAACTCATTCACAAACGGCTGAAAGAGAAGGGCATTCATTCCTATCTGCCCCTGCTGAAGCTCACGCGCCACTACACCCGAAAGATCCGTACGGTAGAACTGCCGCTGATCAGCTGTTATATTTTCGTGTGTATCACGAAAAAGGAGTATGTCTCCGTGCTGCAAACTCCCGATGTGGTGGATTTTGTAAAGTTCTCAAATCAGTTGATCGCCATTCCGGAATATGAGATCCGGCTCATGCGGCGAGTGGTGGAAGAAGGCGCGGAGGTGGAAACGGAGAGCCTTAAATACTGCCCGGGAGATAGGGTGGAGATCATCAGTGGCCAGCTGGCCGGCATAGAAGGAATACTCCTCAATAAGGATGGGAAGAAAAATTTCCTCATCGAATTGAATCAGATCGGCTACTCCCTGCGCATCAATGTGGATCCGTCGATGATCCGAAAAGCCGGCGAGAAACACCGGCCAGATAAGTAGGTGGACAGTTTTAGTTTGCTTATACTGCTTCGAAAGCAGAGTCTGAAGCGCTTTGTTCTCAGGCGTTCCGGGCAGATTGTTGAGCATAGCGAAACCCGCCCCGGTACGGGCCCGTTTTCTATGGTTATATTGTTCTGGCCGCTTACTTATAAAATGAGCCCGCCGGGCGGATGAATCTATATTTTCCGGCATCGGGAGGCCGGAATTTTCTTTTAGTGGGTATATTGCGCTTTTCCAATTACATTGATTGCCCGCCAAAAAGAAAACTATGGCTCAAAAAGCAATTCAGGATTTTTACCCCGACGATGTCGCTCATTGTTACGGCTGCGGCCGGCTCAACGAGCACGGTTATCAACTTAAAAGTTACTGGGATGGTGACGAGACAGTCGCCGAATTCACTCCACGTTCCTACCATACCGCGATTCCCGGCTATGTGTATGGAGGCCTGATCGCCTCACTGATCGATTGCCACGGCACGGGCACCGCTTCGGCTGCCGCTTACCGGGCCGAAGGCCGCCCGATGGACAGCGAACCGCCTCTGCGTTACGTTACCGCTTCTCTTAAGGTGGATTATTTACGCCCCACGCCTCTGGGGCCCACACTGAAATTGCGGGGAAAGGCCGTGGAGGTTAAGGGGAAAAAAGTGGTGGTGCACATTACCCTTTTCGCAGAAGGAGAAGCCTGCGCCCGCGGCGAGGTAGTAGCAGTTAAGATGCCGGAGCACATGATGCCCTCCCGCTAAAGGGTTTTTCTTACCCGTAGTCCAGATGCCGACTTCTATCTTGTGATGGGCCTTGTAATCGATGCCTGGCGTCACCTTGAAACCGCTACTCCCTGGCCACGAACCAGATGCGGGATTTATCTCTGGGGTCTCCGTTGTAGTTGACGGTAATTTCCTCCCCGGCTTCTATATTTTTCAGGGCGTAGAAGTCCAGCGTCTGGTTGGGGAAGTCGGCACGGTACTCGGCATTGGGAGAGTAGGCATGATTGTACAGGGAGCCGTAGCCCAGGGCGATGCCGCATTTTTTTTCTTCCGAACCCCAGATGAAATAATAGTCATGCAGGCCGGTCTGGTCCAGATGCCGGCGGTCGGCGCCGGCCAGCACCAGTACCGGGCAGATCTCGATGAGGGACCCCTCCGGTAT